>JAFDDG010000100.1 GCA_019310965.1 Deltaproteobacteria bacterium | reverse complement strand
CCTCCACGGCGTTGAGCCGGTTGCCGGACTGCACGATCTGGCGTTGGAACATCGCGATGGGGTACAGGATCACGATGGCCGCCAGCCCGCCGATCAGCCAGATGCGGCGCACGCGTCGGGTGAGCACGATGTGGGTGAAGGCGATCATCGCCAGCGGCGCCAAGGCGAGGGTCTTGGAGCCGAGGATGAAGCCGATAGCCATCGCCGGCGGAATGAAGACCGCCAGCAGCAGCAGCGCCGGCTGCGACTTGTAGCGCAGCAGAGTGGTGGTGAGCAGTGCGATCCCGATGTAGAAGGACGCGGCGAAGGCGCCGAGAACCCCCGATCCGGCCCAGGCGGGGATCAGTCCGAACTGGCCGGCGAGCACCAGCGACCAGCCCATCGGAATCATTACGATTGCCACCACGAGCGCCTGGAGCTGCGACCACTCGCGTCTGGGCTGCGGGAGCCCTCGTGCGATCATTTTACCTACCGGGAGCATGAAGCCGAGGAGCAGGCAGATCCAGCCGAGCAGCGCGGCGAGCACGGCGCGGAGAATGTCCTCCGGGCCGACGCCGACCAGCGCGGCGATTCCCTGCGTCACGACGCCGCCGTGCATGAAGTAGTTGGTGACGACGGGGACGTAGTAGTAGCCGAAGTACGAGACACCCATCAGCGACAGCAACAGCTGTCGGGATGCCACGGGACGTCCCTGGTCCACGATGATCGGGGCCAGCGCCAGGAGCGATCCGAGGATGGCCACGCCGGCGATCGCGATGTCCGTCCCGCGAAGCCCCAGCGCGGGCGTCAGGGCAAAGAGGAGCATCCCCACGACCAGCAGCGCGGTGAGGCGCAGGGCGGTCGCGAGCATCGGGTCGAGGGCCTGCTGCTGCGGCATGGTGGCCTGGCTCACGGCGAACCCTCCTCGGTCGTGAGCTTCATCCTGCGGTGACCTCGATGGCGCTGCCCGTGCGCATGGATTCGAGCATTGCGAAGGTCGCCCTCGACACGGCGGCGATCTCCAGCAGCGGGATCGGCGAGGGCGCGCCGGCCATGACGCTGGCCAGCGTCTCCTGCACGGCCGTGGCCTGGCCCTTGTCCTGGTTCCAGGTCTTGAGCGTGCGGCCGCCGAAGACGCGGGTGGTGCGGAAGTTCTCGCAGCGCGCCGTGCGCCCCGCGCCGGAGACCTCGAAGCGCTCCTTCGGCAGCTCGCCGCTGGCGTGGGCCAGGTACTCGATCGTCGCCGCCGAACCGTCCGGGAAGAATAGATTCGCCAGCATCGAGTCATCGTGCTCCGGGTCGCGGCCCAGGCCGCTGGCGAAGACCCGCACGGGCGCCTCGCCGACGAGGAAGGTGCAGAGGTCGACGAAGTGACAGACCTCGCCCACGATCCGGCCCCCGCCCACGTCCGGATCGGTGATCCAGCTGCCGGCTGGCGGCGGCCCGGCCGCTACTGCGTAGTGGATCGAGAGCGGCGAGTCGCGAGCCTCGAAGGTTTCGCGCACCCTCCGGGCGTGGGCCGAGAAGCGGCGGTTGTATCCCAGCGTGAAGAAGCCGCCGGTCTCCGCCGCCACCTCGATGACGGCGTCCACCTCCTGGGGGGTGAGCCCCACCGGCTTCTCGAGCCAGACCGCCTTGCCGGCGCGCAGGGCGTCGGTCGCCAGGGCGGCGTGGCTGTCGTGGCGGGTGGCCACGAAGACCAGGTCCACCGCCGGGTCCTCGAGCACGCGCCCCGGGTCGGTCCCGCACTCGGCGAAGCCGAAGCGCTCGCCGGTGCGGCGCGCCGACGCGCCGGTGGCGGTCACCAGCGCGACGGGTTCGACCGACTTTGCCTTCTCGAGGATGGGCAGCAGCACCGACTTCGCGTAGTTGCCGGCGCCCAGGAAGGCGACACCGACGCCGTCCTTTGCCGTGCGCCGGGCCTTCTCGGCACGCAAGGGCAGCGTGCGCGCGGAGCTCGCCTCGTCCGCCCCGTAGCGGAAGACGATCGAGAGAGCCCGCCGTTCGCCCGACGCCAGCTCCTGGTAGACGCGCTCGGCCTCTGCGAAGTCGACGCTCTGGGTTTCCATCTTGTCGGTGCACACCGCGCCCGCCGCGGCCAGGTCGAGGAAGGCCTGCAGGTTGCGGTTCTCGGTCCAGCGCACGTAGGGCAGGGGATAGTCGAGTCCGCTCTCCTCGTAGCGCCGGTCGTAGCGGCCCGGGCCGTAGGACATGCTGACCTTGAGCTCGAGCTCCTTTTCGTAGAAGGCGCGACGATCGAGATTCATCGGCACGGCGCCCACCACGGAGATGCGGCCCTTCTGGCGGCAGAGCTCCGCCGCCAGCGCGATCGGGCCGGCGTCGTTGGAAGATGCCGTCACCAGCACCAGGTCCGCGCCGTGACCGGCGGTGGCGTTGCGCTTCCAGGCGTCGCCGGCCGTCTCCGGCGTGAGGCCCCACGCGGCGCCCTGGTCGAGGGACTGTTTCACGCGCCCCTCGTCGGGGTCGACGCCCAGCACCCGGCAGCCATTGGCGCGCAGCAGCTGCACTGCCATCTGGCCGATGAGGCCGAGCCCCACGACGACCGCGACTTCGCCCAGCGACGGCGCCGCCAGTCGCAGCCCCTGCATGGCGATGGCGCCGACGGTCGCGTAGGCCGCACGATCCAGGGACACCGCATCGGGAACGCGGCACACGAGATTTTCGGGCACGACGTTCAGCTCCGCGTGGTTGGCGAAGCCGGCGCCAGCGCAGGCCACGCGATCGCCCGGCGCGAAGCCCGTCACGCCGGGACCCACCTCCTCGACGACGCCGGCGCAGGAGTAGCCGAGCGGTTGCGGTGCATCGAGGCGACCGACGACGGTCCGGTAGGTCGCGAGCGGGCCCTCCTGGCGCAGCTTGCGCGCCACCTGCTTCACCAGGTCGGGGCGCTTGCGCGCCTTGCCGACCAGTGACGTTCGGGCGAAATCCAGCGCCATCTTCTCGGTGCCGGGAGAGACCACGGAGTAGTGCGTGCGCACGAGCAGCTGGCCGCGCCCGGGGCTCGGCGCGGGCACCTCGGCCAGCTCCAGCTTGCCCGTGCGTGCGCTCTGTAGGATCTGCTTCACGAGGCTCTCGCTCAATCCAACGACGGCGTCGGCTTGTCCACGAACATTCGGCACCAGAGCTCGATGCACATCATCGAGAAGATCGTATAGCTCGCGTCGCAACGCCGGTTCCGATCGCTGTCGATCATGGCGCGCACGCCAGCCGGGTCGAGCAGCCCGCGGCTCGCGACCGCGCGATCCGACAGCAGGTCATCGACCAGAGGGCGCAGGTCTTGGCGCAACCAGTGGCGCAGCGGCGCGCCGAAGCCCGTCTTGCCGCGGTGGACCACGGAGCGCGGCAGGTACGTCTCCATCGCGCGTCGCAGGATCCACTTGCCCGTGCGCCCGCGCTGCTTCACGTCGAGGGGCAGCCGCGCGGCGAGGCGCATCAGATCCGGATCCAATAGCGGCACCCGCACCTCGACACCGCTTGCCATCGAAACCTTGTCGACGTAATTGAGGTTGTGATCTGCCAGGAAGAACTTGCCCTCCAGGTAGAGCATGCGGTTGAGCGGCGGCACCGAATCGGGCAACCCGTCGAGGGCCCGGAGCACTGGACCGCGCGGCGCGGGCGCGGCGCTCTGGCGCAGCTCGGGGCTCAGCACTGACTCCAGCTGATCCGGCGCGATCCAGTGGAAGTAGGAGACGATGCGCTCGTCGCCATCGAGATCCGCGTGCCGGAACGCCTTGGAGAGGCGTCGGCGCAGCTCCGTGGTGGGCCGCACCCGCGAGGCCGCGACGCGCATGCCGCGGCGTACGGGCGCTGGCAGCCACGACCAATAGGGCTCGAGGTTGAGAGCGGAGTGGCGGCGGTAGCCGGTGAAGATGTCGTCGCCGCCGGCGCCGGAGAGCAGCACCTTGATGCCGTGCTCTCGCGCGAGCCGGCTGATGAAGAGCGCGTTGATCGGCGCGGGGTCGGCCTGAGGCTCGTCCAGGTGGAAGACCATGTTGCGCAGCTCGTCGACCATCTCGGGGCCGACGGTGACCACGTGAAGATCGACGTCGAGTTCGCGCGCCACCTGGCGTGCGTAGGGGAGATCGTCCGCCATGCCCTCCGCGATGGCGCGCGGATCCTGGAAACCGATGGTGAAGCATTGCAGACGCTCGTTGCCCATGGCGCGCTGCGCGAGCGCGACGATGGCGCTCGAATCGAGACCCCCGGAGAGGAAGGCGCCCACCGGCACGTCGGAGACCAGCTGTCGTTCCACCGCCTGGGTCAGGTGCTTCCGCACCTGCACGATGGCGTCTTCCGTCGGCCATTCGACGAACTCCTCGCCGATGGGCAGGTCGTAGAAACACCAGTGGCGTTCGATGCGACCGTGACGGACGCGCAGGGCGTGGCCCGGTTCGAGCTTGTGCACCGAGCGCAGCATGGTGAGTGGAGAGGGGCTCCACAGGAAGAGCAGGTGGTGGCGCACGGCGTCGTGATCGATGCTGCGATCGATGGATCTCTCCTGGAGCAGCGCCTTCAGCTCGCTGGCGAACAGCACGCCCCTCGGCGTCTCGGCGTAATAGACAGGCTTCACGCCGACCCCGTCGCGTACGATCAGCATCGAGCCGTCCCGGGAGTCGTAGATCGCGAAGGCAAAGATGCCGTTCAGGCGCTCCAGCATCTTCTCGCCGTCGCGCAGGTAGAGGTTCAGCAGCACCTCGGTGTCGCAATCGCTGGCGAAGCGGTAGCCGTCGGCGATGAGATCCCGGCGCAGCTGGCGATAGTTGTAGATCTCCCCGTTGTAGGTGATCGAAACGCTGCCGGTGACGTCGGCCATCGGCTGGTGGCCGCGCTGGGAGAGGTCGATGATCGAGAGCCGGCGGTGGGCCAGGCCTACCCGGTGCTCGGGGAAGGTGGCGAGGCCTGCGTCGTCCGGCCCGCGGTGAGCGATCGCGTCATTCATGCGCTGCAGGAGCTCCGTGTCGAAGTCTCCGGAATAGCCCGCTATGCCGCACATGCGATCTTCTCCAGATGCCCGCGCCAGCCGCTGTGCGGGCGGAACGGGGTCCCGGTCTCCAGGTCTGCCAGTCGAGTCTCCCGGGGAGGCGCATCGGCGGATACGGCCTCGACCACGAGCACGTCCTCGGGTGCGCGCACCGCCGTTATCCGCATCGCCTCGTCTGTCATCGCCTCGGCCACCTTGGGCACCCGCGCCGCGTCGAAGCCCATCAGCTCGATGGCCGCGAGGTCGAGTGCCACCGGGTCGAGGGAGGCGAGAACCGCGCCGAGGGCGTGATCGTCGGGTGCCAACGGTCCTTCGCCTTCGCCAGCGACGACCCCGTCGAGCACGGTGAGCGTCGTGCGCACCGGAGCCTCGGCGTTCCAGTGCGCACCGTCGACATCGCTGTAGTAGAAGCAGCGGTTCAGGTCCAGACACATGCGCCAGGTGGTGCGGTTGCGATGCCAGTTGCCGCTGCGGATGAATTCGTCGCCGCGCGCCGCGCGCTCCACGCGGCGTGCGCCGCGCAGGAGCCCGGTTCCGATGCCGCGCTTGAGCAGCGCGCGGGCCAGCTCCGTCGCCTGGCTGCGCGCCGCGTCGAGCCAACTGCGGCCCGGATACTCGTCGCCACCGCGGGCTTCGGAGCCGACGCAGTGGTGGGGCAAGAGGTTCTTGTCGCCGTTGATGCCCACCAGATTCTTGAGGGCCAGGGTGACGCCGGTCTTCTTGTGGGTCTTGAGCTTCGGCAGGTTCACCACCAGGTCCGCCTGCAACACCGTCTCCGAGAGCAGGTACTCGTGGCGTCCGCCGCTGTGGTGATGGGTCGTCGGCACGGCGTCGTAGTCGGCGCCGCGGAAACGCGCGGGATCGAGGCCCGAGCCTTCGAAGGTGCTGAGCGCGCCGAGGTCGACCAGGCGATAGCCGCGGGGGTCGCCGGGCAGCGCCGTGCGCTCCACGATGACGCCGTCGCGGTAGCGGACGCTCTCGCGACGCAGGTCCACCACTTCCAGCGGCCGTCCGGCGTCCGCGAAGAGCGCTTCCAGCGCGTCGAGCCCCACGGCGGCACGGATCGCGGCGAAGTCGCAGTCGTGCTGAGGCGCCTCGGCGACGCTCACGCGTCCGCCCGGCCCGACGGCCAGCCAGGCGTAGTCGATCGCCGCGCGCAGCACGGCGCCGTGGGTGATGAGCGAGTCGAGGGTTCCGGCCTCGCTCGGGTTCCAGTGGCGGATGAAGTTCGGCTTGAGCACCACGTGGCCGCCGCGGCGCACCAGCGGGCCCAGCGGGTTCCACTGCGGCGAACCGAAGCGCTCGGCGTCGAGGCCGAGCGCCCGCAGCGCCGCGCGCACGGCGTCGTAGACGTGATTCGGCGGAGAGCCCTCGCCCTGCAGCGCCGGGTCGAGCTCCGGGTGCCCCCGCCCAGGGTGCCACGGGGCCTCGAGCCCGGCGTAGCTCGCCCGTGTTCGTGCGAGTCCGACGCGGATCACGGCGCGTTCCTCCCTACCTCGGACTTCACGGCGCGGAACTTCCCGTTCGGCTCGCGCGGAATGCTGTTCACCAGCTCGATGCGAACGTCGATCTCGGGGCCGAGCCGCGAACGGATCTGGCGCACGACGCCTCGCTCGCTGGCGTCGCTGTAGTCGGCCCGCGGAACGATCAGGAGGAGGATCGCCCTCGGATCGCTCTGAAGGATCTGCGCCTCCGCGACTTCGAGCTGATCCTTGAAGACGTGATCCATGCGGCCGACGAGTCGGCCGTCGGGAGTGAGGACGTAGTCTTCGATGCGCCCATCGACTTCGAAAAAGCTGTCGCCGGCCCGACCGCAGGGGCACGGGTGCTTCGCGCGCGTGCCGACGTCGCCGATGCGGTAGCGAAACAGCGGAGTGGCGTCGTGGGCCAACGCCGTGATCAACAGCGGACCGGTCTCGTAGCTGTCGGTCTCTTCGGTGGTCTCGACTTCGACGATGCAGTACTCCATGTCCACGTGGAGTCGGTGAGCTTCGCACTCGGTCATGGAGACCGCGAACTCGCTGACGCCGTAGCGGTCCAGGATCGGAGCGCCGAAGGCCTTCTCGATCGTCTCGCGCTGGAATGCCAGCAGCGACTCCGATGAGGTGAAGACGCCGGCCAGGCGGCCCTTGGGAAGCGGTCGTCCGGCTTCCAGGAGTGCCAGCGCCACCAGGTGCATCGATGACGGATAGCCCTGCATGTAGCGCGCCGGCGTCGCGTGGAGCGCGTCGATGTAGGCGCGCAGGTTCGCCGGTGTCATGTGATAAATGGAGAAGAGGGTCTGCCGGGTGTGGAAGTTCGTGCGCCAGAAGGGCGGATCTGGCTGGGCGATGGGTACGATGATCTGGCCGTTGAAACTGATCTGCGGGTCGTCGGTGTCGACGCCCACGCGCCGGCGCATGCGCCACACGCTGGCGTACTCCTCTGCCAGGGTTTCCGGTGAGTACCAGAGTGGGAGCGCGGTGCCCGTGGTTCCGCTGGTCTGGCTCGAGCGCAGTCGTCGGCGCGGCACGTCGCGCGAGATAAAGGCTCGGGGCTGGTCGCGATACGCGCGCTTCTCCAGCGGCGGGATCTGGTGGAGCAGCTCGCGCATGGCCTCGACTGGATCGCGCTTGCTCGAGGGCTCCGGGAGATCGCGGTAGTAGGGCACGGCGTTGCGGGCGATACGCACCAGCCGGTCGAGCCGCGTGCGTTGCAGCTCGTGCAGGCGCTCCGCCGGCCACGCCATGGATTCCTCCCAGGCGTTCAGCGTGCGGCGAAAGTGCTCGGTGAAGCGCTGCTGGTAGCGCGTCCAGCCGCCGATGGTGCACGCCCAGTTCTGCGCGGTCACCGGCAGGCGCGGGTAGATGGCGGAGTAGAGTGAGTCACTGAGCCGGTTCACGGTGCCCGATTCCTAGTTCGGCACGAATTCGGATAGCCGTCGGAGCACTTCCGGAGCCAGAGAGCGAAAGGCCTCTTCGGCCGGTGCCTCGTCCTTGCGGTGGATGGGAAGGGTGAAACGCACCAGCGCGCCGTCGGTGCGTCCCCGCGTCGCGCGGTCGTACCCGACGTAGAGGATCTTCTGCCAGTCCTCGGCGATGACGCGGCCGCGCGACTGGTACCAGTAATAGACCAGCTGGCGCAGGTCGCCCTTGGCGATCAGCAGGCGCTTCACGTTTGCGCCGGGCTGCGGCAGACCGGGAAGGTCGAGCGGCACGCTCTCGTTCTGGATGATGTTCCAACCCGAGCCCGGCAGGCAGTGGGCGGGTGGGTGGATCGAGTTCTCCCCGGAGCCGCCGCCTTCTTCGCGCACTTGTGTCTCGTGGTAGCCGATGTAGACACCGGCAATCCACGGCTCTTCGGCGTGGTTGTAGCTGCAGATCAGGTAGTCGGTGACGCCGAGGTTTTCGATCACGTCGTCCTGCATCGCCTCGGGCGTGCACGTCCAGTGCTCCGCGAGCTCCAGCGGGAAGTCGGCGAACACGGCTCGCGGCGGGACCACGGGATCGCGGGCGAAGTAGTGGTAGACGTAGAAGTTGAGGCCGAGCAATGCGATGGCCGCGGCTAGCTTCGTCACGCCTTTGCCTCTTTGCTCGCTGCCAGGCCGCGGCGCGGCCAGATGCGATCGATCAGGGTCGCCTCGGCCAGCAGCAGCGCGAACGCCAGCCCGAAGGTGAAGAAGCCCTCCGTGGTGTGGATCAAGCCCTCGGCCGCCTCTTTGCCCCAGTGATGGGTCAGGAGCCCCGTCAGCGCCACGCGGAAGGCGTTGACCAGGATGGCGATCGGCAGCGTCGAGAGCACGATGATGGCGCGCTTCGCCCAGCTGCGGCGGAAGAAGTATGCGAACACCACGCCGAGGGTGCCGAGCGCCATCACCGAGCGCAGCCCGCTGCACGCCTCGGCGACCAGCAGGGTGGACTGTGACAGATGGATGATGTTGCCTTCGCGCAGCGCCGGGATATGCAGCCAGTAGAGCGGGTGCATGGCGAGGTCGGTTGCGATCAGCTGCATCGGGAAGGTGATCGTGTTCTGGAGCGACTGGGGCAGCGGGACCATCAGGAAGCTGAACAGCAGGGGGAAGATCAGCACCCGGTAGACGGCCGGCCCCAGCAAGAGCAGCACCAGCCCGTTGAGCGTGAGCAAGAAAGCGGTGCGCATGGCCATCAGCTCGACGCCGAGACGCCCCACCGCCAGCGCCGCCACACCCAGTGCGAGCAGGCCGAGGCCCCACCAGCTGGGCTCGATGCGCGTGCGGCGCAGCACGGCCCGCTGCTCCCAGGCGAAGTAGATCGCCAGCGGCGCGATCAGGAAGCCGTGGGAGTACTCCCCGACGGCCTGCCAGTGACGGACCATGTGGTAGAGCACCGGCGCGAAGATCCCGAGGGCAATCGCGAGGCAGAGCGCGGTGCTCCCGATGGCAAAGCGCCGCGCCGCGGGATCGAGTCCCGGGCCGGTGCCCACGTCTGTCGGCGTGCCCACCTGGGTCGTCACGTCGCGATGATCTCCTTCGAACGGCGCCAGCGGCGGCGGCGCTGCTGGCCTCAGAAAAGCGCGTAGATGAAGGGGGCGACGGCGGAGCCTTCGGTCAGCAGGATTAGGACCGACAACAGCAACAGCGTCACGATGATGGGGCCGAGCCACCACTTCTTGCGGATCTTCATGAAGACCCAGAGCTCTCTGAAGATTCCGATCCGGTCTCCGATTCCGCCAGTCGATCGTGCCATCGAAACTCCCTTGTCGCCCGCCCGGTTCAGTCGAGCTCGTAGCGCTCGCGCCAGTCGAAGTCTTCGACCAGCTCGGGCTGCTCTTCCTTGAGTAGCACCTGATTGCCCAGCACCAGGACGTCCATATGGGTGCGCATGAAGCACAGATAGGCGTCTTGCGGTGTGCAGACGATGGGTTCGCCGCGCACGTTGAACGAGGTGTTGATCAGCACGGGGCAGCCCGTGCGCTCGTCGAATGCGCGCAGGAGATCGTAGAATTCCGGCTGCGAGTCCCGGTCGACCGTCTGGAGCCGCGCCGAGCCGTCCACGTGGGTCACGGCGGGGATGTGCTTGCCCTCGTTCACCTGGCAGACGAGCAGCATGTAGGGGCTCTCGCGATCGATGTCGAACCACTCGCCGGCCTTCTCGGCGAGTGCCGCCGGAGCGAAGGGGCGGAAGCTCTCGCGGAACTTGATCTTCAGGTTCACGCGCTTCCAGTTCTCCTCGTTGCGGGCGTCTGCGAGGATGCTGCGCGCGCCGAGTGAGCGCGGGCCCCACTCCATGCGGCCCTGGAACCAACCCACCACTGCCTGGTCGTCGGCGAGGCGTCGCGCCACCTCGGCGATCATCTCGTCGCGCGGCAGGCTGCGGTAGGGTGCCCCGCGAGCGTCGAGCTCCGTACGGATCGCCTCGTCCGAATGCGCCGGGCCCCAGTAGGCGTGCTTCATCTGGAACTTGCGCGGCTCGCCGAGCACTGCGTGCTCGGTGAAGAGCGCCGCACCGAGGGCCCCGCCGGCGTCGCCGGCGGCCGGCTGCACCCACAGGTTCTCGAACGGCCCCTCGCGCACGATACGGCCATTCGCCACGCAGTTGAGTGCGACGCCGCCGGCCATGCAGAGATTGTTCAACCCGGTTCGGCGGTGCAGGTCACGCACCATCGCCAGCACGATCTCCTCGGTCACGACCTGCACGCTGGCGGCCATGTCCCAGTGGAACTGTTCCATCTCCGATTCGCCTTTGCGCCGCGGATGCTCGAAGAGGTTCTCGAAGCGACGGTTCGTCATGGTCAAGCCGTAGTCGTACGCGAAGTAGCGCATGTTCAGCTTGAACGAGCCGTCCTCCCGCAGGTCGACCAGCTCGTCGAAGATCTGCTTCACGTATTTGGGCTCGCCGTAGGGCGCGGCGCCCATCACCTTGTACTCGGCGCTATTGACCTTGAAGCCCAGGTAGTAGGTGAACGCGCTGTAGAGCAGGCCCAGCGAGTGCGGAAAGCGCACCTCCTGGATCAGCTCGAGGTCGCTGCCCCGGCCGATGCCCTGGGTGGTGGTGGCCCACTCGCCGACGCCGTCGCATGTGAGCACCGCGGCCTCTTCGAACGGCGAAGGATAGAACGCCGACGCGGCGTGAGACTGGTGATGCTCGGTGAACAGCACCTCGCCGGTGTAGCCGAGCTTCTTGCGCACCTCGGACGGCACCCAGAGCTTCTCTTTCAGCCAGATCGGGATCGCCTTGGTGAACGACGGCAACGAGCGCGGAAAAGTTGCGAAGTAGGTGGTGAGGATGCGCTCGAATTTGATGAACGGCTTGTCGTAGAAGACGACGTAGTCCAGGTCGTCGATGTCGATGCCGGCTTCGCGCAGGCAGTACTCGGTTGCCTGTGCCGGCATGTCCGGATCGTGACGCTTGCGCGTGAAACGCTCTTCGTGCGCCGCGGCGACGAGGTTGCCGTCGCGCAGCAGCGCCGCCGCTGCGTCGTGATAGAAGCAGGAAATACCGAGGATGTTCACGGGTGGCTCACGTCATCTGCTTCGCGCGATCGAGGTCGGCGGATGCACTGTCGGCTTTGGACCAGGCGGTGCCGCTGCCTCGCAGCGTGCGTTTGTCCAGGGGGTCGCGGCGGGCCAGCACTCCGACCAGGGCGACCGGCCCGATCAGGAGTGCGTAGAAGATCGACAGGATCACCAGCGTCTGCACGAAGCCGAAGCGGGCGACGATGGCCATCCAGCCGTTGAGCAGACGTCGGTGTACGGGCACGGGTTCCATCCCCATTTGCTTCCCCAGTGTGCAACTTCGGCCGTTCCCGCCGGAAACTGACCGGATTTTCCCTGTGGGGGCGTGTTTTCGCGCGACGGGCTCCCATCGACCAGAGTAGAGGAGTGTGCCGCAACGCGAGAGAGGTGACCTTGTTGCCCCTGGGGGCATGTGATGCTCGTTTCGTCATCGGGGAATCGGAGCGGCCCGGTTGGTTTCGGAAGAAGAATAAATTTCCCCAATTGGCAAATTTTCTTCCCAGCGACGGAAATATATTACACACTATTGCCCTGATCGTAACGCCTTGTCAGAAATTGCGATCCGTTCTGAAACAATGTTCGCATAGCCCGGGCCCCCAGCGGCCGGCGCTCTCCGCGCTGACCGATCCCGGGGGCGCGCGACTCTGCGGATTCCTCGAAGCCAATGGAGATCAAGTGGATGGCAGAACGTCTTCGCGTGCTGGTGATTGACGATGACCCGGGTGTCAGGGAGTACATGGAAGCCTTGGTGTCCCGGCAGGGCTACGAGGTGTTTGCGGCTGTCGATGGTGAGGAGGCGCTTGCGAAGGTCGGCGACATGCGGCCGGATCTCATCACCCTCGACGTGGTGTTGCCCGGCATCGATGGCCTGGCCACCCTCGCCGAGCTGAAGAAGAAGCTGCCGGACGTGCCCGTGGTAATGCTCTCCGGCCACGGTCAGGCACGCAACATCGTCGAGGCCATGAGGCTCGGCGCATCCGACTTCCTGCGCAAGCCGTTCGAGGTGGAGGAGCTCGAGCTCGCCTTCCAGAAGGCGCTGGAGAAGCGCGCCCTCAAACAGGAAGTCGAGCTCTTGCGCAGCCGCGCCCGCACCGAGTCGGAGCTGTTGATGTTGACCGGCGGCAACGCGAAGATGCGCGAGGTGACCGAAGTCATCGAGCAGGTGGCGGATACCGACATCACCGTGTTGGTGCGCGGCGAGAGCGGCACCGGCAAAGAGCTCGTCGCACGCACGCTCTTCCAGCTGTCGAATCGCCGCGAGAAGCCCTTTGTCAAGGTCAACTGCGCCGCGCTGCCGTCGGAGCTGCTCGAGAGCGAGCTCTTCGGCTTCGAGAAGGGCGCGTTCACCGGCGCCCAGAAGCGCAAGCTCGGCAAGTTCGAGTTCGCGAACAACGGTACGATCTTCTTGGACGAGATCAGCGAGATGCACCCGAGCCTGCAGGCGAAGCTCTTGCAGGTGCTGCAGGACGGCGAGTTCTCGCGGCTGGGCGGTGAGGCCGACGTCAAGGTCGACACGCGCATCATCGCCGCCACGAATCGGGATCTCGAGGCGGCCGTACGGGATGCCAGCTTCCGAGAAGATCTCTTCTACCGGCTCAATGTCGTCACGATCGTGATTCCGCCGCTGCGCGATCGCAGGGACAGCATCCCGGTGCTGGTCGACCACTTCCTGCAGGCCAACTCCGAGCGCTACAAGAAGGAGGTTCGCCCGCTCTCTGCCGAGACCCTGGGCGTCTTCATGCAGTACCACTGGCCCGGAAACGTCCGGGAGCTCGAGAACATGATCCGGCGCATCGTGGTGCTCGGAACCGAGCAGGCGGTGCTGGATGAGATCGCCCTGCGGGGAAAGCAGGAGAAGCGGGAGGAAGCCCCCACAGAGATGCTGGGTCTGGAGGCTCTCGGCGCTGATTTCTCAGACGGTGAGGGGATAGATCTCAAGGCAATCTCGCGACGTGCCGCTCAAGTTGCCGAAAAGAGAGTGATCGAAAAGGTTCTGGGACACACGCGCTGGAACCGCAAGGAAGCCGCAGAACGCCTGCAGATCAGTTACAAGGCGCTGCTTTACAAGATGAAGGAGAACGGGCTCAGTGAAGGCCGCTAGCGGGCGACCCGCCGATCGTCTCATCCCCGGCGTACAGGGCCGCAGCGCCAGCCGTGCTGCGGCATTGGTGCTGCTCGCGGTCCTCGCGCTGGGCTGTGGCACGCGCCAGCTCTCCGTGCCGCCGCCGGTGCCGAACTCGATGGAGCGCGAGTCCTACGCCATCGGCGTCACAGACGTGCTGCGCATCACGGTGTGGCGCAACAAGGACCTGAACGTGCAGGTGCCGGTGCGGCCGGACGGCAAGATCTCCGTGCCGCTGCTCGACGACGTGCAGGCCGAGGGCCTCTCGCCGACGGATCTCAAGGAGGTCCTGACCCGGGAGTATGCCGAGTTCATCACGGCCCCGAACGTGACGGTGGTGGTGATGGAGCTCAACAGCCGCTTCGTGTCCATCATCGGCGGCGTGAACAGGGAGGGCCGCTATTCGCTGAGCCGCAACCTCCGGGTGCTCGAAGCCATCGCCGTCGCCGGTGGCTTCAACACTTTTGCGGACAAGGACAACGTGCGGGTGGTTCGCCGCCGGGGAGACGGCAGCGAGACCGAATACCGCTTCGATTACGACGCTTACATCAAGGGTCGTGCACCGGGCACGAACATCGAGCTTCTGTCGGGGGATACGGTGATCGTACCCGAATAGGGCTGCGCACCGGGTGGGGTGAGTAGAGATGATGGGGATGCGAGCAATAGCAGTGGCGACGGCGGTCGTGTGGATCGCGCTTCCGGGCCCGGCCCAGGGTGCGGACGTGCAGGTATCCCTCGGTGGCGGCGTCGAGTGGGACAACAATATCAACCGGACAGATCGTGATGAGGAGGACGATTTCGTCTTCCAGGTGCGGCCGAAGCTGCGCTTCGTGGAGGACGAGGGCAACGTGACCTGGAACCTCTACTACGCGCCGACCTACGAGAAGGCGGTCGATGAGGATCGCGTCGACGACTTCCGCCACTACCTCAACGGCAGGGCCTCGTACCACCTCGACGACAACACGGAATTCTTCGTGCGGGATCGCTTCACGCTGTCGGACGCGATCAATACGGTCACGATCCTGGATGAGGGGGGT
>JAFDDG010000035.1 GCA_019310965.1 Deltaproteobacteria bacterium | reverse complement strand
GGAGGTGGCGTGGACTCACGGAAGCTCAGTGTTCGCTTCCGATACAGGCTGTAGACCAGGGAGTGGGGATCCAGGCGTTCGAGGCTCAGGAAGAGTTTCTCGGCCCGCTCCCAATTCCGCGCGCGGTAGTGGCGGAGCGCCTCGGCGTGGGTGGCCAGCAGCTCCTCGGCGGAGGCCTCGAGCTCCCCGACCATGCCCATCGGCTGGTAGATCTGTACGGGCGTGGCGCGTCCCTTGACGCGCACGCGATCGAGCTCGCGGAAGACGATGCCCGGACACGCCTCCATGGTGGAGCGGCTCACGATCGCGCCCACCCGGTAGCGCTTCGTCAAGCCCTCGAGCCGAGACGCGAGGTTCACGCCGTCACCCACCACTTTGTAGTTGAGCCGGCTCGGAGAGCCGATATTGCCGGCGACGACCACGTCGGTGTGGATGCCGACCCCCATGGCCAGTGTGCGGCCGCCGAGGCGGGCGATCTTCCGGTTGATCTCGGGGAGGGCGCCGCAAAGCTCGAGGGCCACGCGAACGGCGCGCAGGGCGTCGTCGTCATGCTGCAACGGCGCGCCGAAGAGCGCCATCACCGCGTCGCCGACGTACTGCTCGACCACGCCCCCGTGGCGCTCGACGATTGCGGTCAGCCAGGTGAGGTACGTGTTGAGGAGCGCCACCAGCTCCTGGGGCGACATGCTCTCCGCCACGGCGGAGAAGTCTCGCACGTCGGTGAAGAGCACCGATACCTCGCGCTCTTCGCCGCCGAGCTCGATCTCCTTGCTCAGCAGCTCTTCGGCGATCTCCGGGGAGACCACCTTGCCGAGCATTTCCCGCACACGGTCGCGCTCGGCCAGGCCCTTCATCATGTGGTTGAAGGAGCTGGCGAGCTCGCCGAGTTCGTCGTGCTGCTCCACCTCGACCGGCGTGGCGTAGTCGCCCGCCGCGATGCGCCGCGCACCGCGTGCGAGCCCCGCCACCGGCCGTGTTACGCGCGTTGCCAGCAACACACCGCCCGTCACTGAGAAGGCGATCCCGAGCGCGAAAATCATCCATAACGGAGTGCGCAAGCGCAGGAAAGGCGCGAGGGCCTCGGCGAAGGAGCGCTGCAATACCGCCACCACCTCGGTCTGGGCGTTGGCCACCGGTGCGAACAAGGAAACGAACTCCGCCCCGCCGAGATCGAGCGACGCAGTGGCCTGGGCGGCCGCAACGTCGGGCGGGAGCGCGCGCATCAGTTCCTCCCGCGGCCCGGGAGTGAGCGTCGAGCCGAACAGCTGCCACTCGTCGTCGAGGAGCCAGAGCAGGGAGACGTGGGTCTTCGTCTCGCGGCGCAGCTGCTCCGCGAAGGCATCGTCGAGCGCGTAGCCGATTGCGATCCAGGCGCTGGGCTCCGGCGTGAAGAGCGGTACGACTACCAGCTGATAGGGCCGGCCGTCGATAGGCTCGATGGACGAAGCCTCACCGAACTCACTTGCCATGGCTGCGAGGACGAGCGGCCGCAGCGGTGAAGGCCGACCGTGATCGTCGGGGTGCAACGTGTCGGCCAGCACTTGGTCCTGCATGTCGATCAACATCATCACGTTCGCGCCGACGCGGGTCTGGTGGTTCTCGAGCGCTGAGAGCAGTGTCAAGTGATCGCCCGTCGCGCTCGCCTCCTTGAAGGCGAAGTCTCCGGAGAGCAGGTGCGCCTTCTCCAGCAGGATCTGTTCCCGCACGCCCAACGAGCTTCGGAAAGCCGTGGCGGTGAGCTCGAGGGCCTCGCCGATGTTCCCGCGTGCCACACGGATGTTCGCCGCGTTGACCGAGAGCAGCACGGCACCCTGCACCAACACGAGCAGGCCCAGGACGAAGGTGAGGAGCCGCGACCGGAAGCTGCGGAAGTTCAGTGCGAGCATTCGCGGCTGCCGCGGCCGGCCGTCAGCGGTACAGCGCCGCGCCGCGAGCCGGCGCGCGCCGCGGCCGCCAGACGCGCTTCTCCTCGATGGTGAATCCGAGAGGCGAGCCGAGGGCGCCGGCGAGGGAGATTCGCTGGCGCGTCTGCTCGGATTCCTCTTTGAGGCGTGGGTGCCAGACGGTTATCTCGTAGTCGCCCGCCGGGACCTCTTCGAGCGTAGCCCGGCCGTCTGCCGCGGTGACGGCGAAGTGCGGCGATTCGGAGACGAACACGTGGGCGGACATCCAATCGTGGATGTTGCAACCGAGCGTCACCGGGCCGCTCTTGTCGAAGAGGATGGGGTCGCGGGGCGTGCCCTTGTAGAGCGGAATCTCGAACGTCTTCGCTTCGGAGAAGGAATACACGTGGTGACGCAAGGGATCGTGGTTCGGGAAGCTGACGCTCGTTCCCACCTGCACCGCGGTCACGTAGGGAATGTACTCCTTGTCGACTTGATCGATCACGGTGGGGTTGCGGGGCGGTGCCGGCTGCGTGCCGCCAACGGGCGTGGCGATCACCACGGCAAACTCGACCGGCTGGCCCGAGGTGTTCTCGACGACCACCTCGAACGAATCCGCCCAGGCGGGCGCGGGCGGCAGAAGGAACATCGCACAGCATGCGACCGCTCTCGCCGTCCGGCTTCGCGTCATCGTCGTCCTCCTGCCCTACCCCGGGCTAGTAGCTGAAGATCAGGCCGCCCTGCACGCCGTGGCGGTGATAGACGAGGCTCGATTTCTTGCCGCGCCGGTAGCTGTAGCCGAGGTTCACGGAGATGTGGTCCGTGATGCCGTAGCTCAGGTCGACCGAGGGCGCGTGCGACGTGCCGTGCAGCCGGTAGACGCAGCCGCCGAAGACCGGGTCCAGGGCGGCGGCCCGCACGTGCCCGTTGTCTATGACTTTGCCTACGTTGTCCGAGGTGCACGCCGAGTCGAACTCCCCCACGAAGAAGGTGTACCCAACCGAGAGGAGCAGCGGCTCGGCCAACAGGTAGTTGCCCGTCAGGCTGATGGTGTGGAAGTCCTGATCCCAGACGTTGCTGCGGGCAAGCCAAGACTTCGGGCCGTTTCCGCCGTCGCGATTCGTGAAGTGGTAGCCGAGCGTCGCATCGAAGCGCGGGGAGAAGCGTTTGCCGACGGTCAAGCCCGTCTCGAGCAGCCGGCTGCTTCGCTCATCCTGCCGGATGTGCCGGTAGCCGCCGAAGAAGAAGATCCGAGCCCAGGGTGCATTGCCAATGCCGAACTTGTGGAAGAGCGCGAGCTCGCCGCCGCCCTCGATCGAGTCCAGTTTCTCGAAGTCATTGTAGAGCTGGCCGGTGACGAGCGCGGCGAGGCTTGCCCGCGTGCGATCGGTCAGCTGGAAGACGCGTCCCACGCGCCCGTGCATGCTCCAGAAGACGTCGTGCTCCTCGTCGCTTTCGAAGGCTGAGTTGTTCAGGTTGTCGGTGAATTGGACGTCGGCCTGCGCTTCGGCGATCCAGTCGACCCATTCAGCCCGAGCACTCTGGCTCCCGCTGCTCAACAGGAGCGTGATGACGAGCAGAGTCAGGCGTTCTCGTCGGCTCATCGTGCGGGCCTCCCTTGCACGTGCCGGCATTCTACACGGGAGCGCGCGGTCGCGGCGGTCTCTTGCAGAGGGTGCGCTGGGGCGGGAACGCAGGCGCGTTCCGAGCTCGATGGCGCGGCTTCCGGAGCCGAGGTGCTCGCCGCGGGCCTATTCTGTCCGAGTCCCGCGGCCCGGCGTTCGCGGGGCATGCGCTGGTGGCCGCCGCGTGGCTGTGCTGGGATCCCGTCGCTGCCACGCTGACCGGGCGAGGAGATCGACGTGCGCGTGTTCCTGATCGAGACCGAAGGCCGAGGCGGAACGGCCGAGATCGAGCTCGATGACCAGCGGCTCCGGGTCGTCGATGGCATCAGCCCGGCAGAGCGACCCGCAGCGTCCGGTCCGGTTGCGAACCCGAGACTCGAGGTCGTGGTCAACCCGCACCTGACGGAGCGGACCCCGGCCGCATCGACGGCCCGCAAAGGGCTCGAGGCCGACCACGGTTGGCGCTACCGCGCCCACGGCGAGATCGTCTCCGTGCGGCCGCTGCGAGCCGATCTCGGGCCGCTGCGCCTCGAACTCGACGGCGCCGATGCAGAGGCCTGGGCGCTGGGGGACCGGGTCTCGCTGGCCATCGATCGCATCATCCTCACCCGCGAGAGCGGCTGACGCGGGGATCATTCCAACGCATCCGAACGAAGCCGGCATGCGATCCGCCGTCGGCACGAACTGGCCGCACGGCCTCCCGCCGTTCGGCTCGACGCTATGCTGCGCCGATGGACGCTCTCACGGATGAGCAGCGCGCTTGCCTGCGCCTCTCGCTGGTGGCGCTCGAGCGGGAATTGGAGAGGGTGCACGAGGCCTCGGCCGACGGCGCGGCACCGGTCGAGCTCGACCAGCCCATCGGGCGCATCTCGCGCATGGATGCCATCCAGCAGCAGCGCATGCTGCAGGCGAACCGGGCGGCCATGCAGCGCAGGCTTCAGTTGGCGCGCGCCGCGCTGCGGCGCTTCGACGAAGACGAGTACGGTGGCTGCGTCGCCTGCGGCGAGGACGTGGGCTTCCGGCGCCTCGAAGCCCAGCCCGAGGCGCCCCTCTGCATTGCCTGCCAGAGCCGGAGCGAGCAGCGGGGCTAGGGTGGGCTGTGTCTAGCTGGGGCGGGCCGGGGCGCCCGCCATGCCGTGCACCAGCCGTTCCACCGCCTGTGTCGTCTTGCGCTCGATCGAGGCGGCCAGCCAGGGCGAGAGGACGAGCCACGGCGCGACGGCGAGCGCGGTTTGCCACAGCACGCCCATCCCCATGGCCGCGAAGCCGAGCATCAGCACGAGCGCCAGCCCGGGCGGGAAGACGTAGAGGAAGGCCTTCAGCGTGGCGACGCCGCCAAGGGTCGCGCGGGCGTCGACCGAGGCCGGTGTGACCTGAAAGCTCAGCTCGGAAGCGCCGAGGAGCGCCGGCTGGTGGTTGCTGTGCAGGCCCGGCCCGCGTGCGCTGAGCTGGCTCTCGCTCTCGGCCACGATCTCGAAGCCCAGTGAGAGCAGGGCGGTCCGTGCCACGTCCAGAGCCGCAGAAGCGCCGCCCAGGAGCGGGGCGGAACACTCGTGCACCCTGGCGTCGAACATGCTGCCCCTCCCGTGTGAGGTTCCCCTCATCGGCGGCCGCGGAGTGGCGCTGTAGGGCGGAGGGTTTCCCGGCGGGCCAGGGCCACTGTGCCGGGGTGCGATCGAGCTGGAGGCCTAGCGAGCGTTCGGGTCCAGCCGGATCGGGATCGCGTCGTCACGGCCGAAGAGAGCGCCGATGAATCGGTCGGCCCAGCCGTATTTTTCGAGCATGAGGTCGTTGACGACCGGTCTGAGAAGTGGCTGTGGCACGGCGATGTAGCGCCTCCGGTTCCCGTTGCGCTCGACCTCGACGTTCGGGCGTGCGGTGAGCCTGCCGTACCAGGCTTGCATCGCTGCGCCGGCCCGGAGCCAAGCCTTGCCTTCGTGGTCGACCACCCATACCCGGGTCTCGTGCGAGTTTCCCTGGGCGTCGCTGGTGGTCAGGACGACCACTTCGCCGCTCTCGGAGGCGACGAACTGGGCGATTCCGAGCACGACCAACAGGCCGAGGACTGCACCGAGGATTCGGAGAAGCACTTTCACGCGGCTCGGCTCCTGGGGCGGGTTGCGGCATCCTAGCATCGCCCTGACGGCGGGATGAAGGCGAGCTGGAGCGCGGTGGCCATCGCGGCTGCCTTCGTCACGGGTTGCGGGGAGTTCCGTGCATCGAACGAGCTGCCAGGCAGGTCGGTGTGCGTGGGCTAGGGTTCTTCGCGGACTCGTTCGAGGAGGGGGATCCAGTGCGGATCACGCATGGCTGGCAAGACATCTTCGCGCTGTGCGCGCTTCTCGTGCTTGCGGGTTGTGGGGACTCGCCGGACAACGGGGAGCGTGAGCACACGCGGGCCATCATGCAGGAGATTTTTGCGGGGTTGAGGGTGGCGTTGCCGGCGAGTGCCGACGTGGCGACATTTGGCGACCCGGCGAAGCGGGAGACGATCACGGCCGCCCTGGGTCTGTTGACCCGCAACGCGTCGACGCTCGAGCGCCATGCGCGCAGCAAAGATGCCCAGCTCGGCTTCCTGGCCCGTTCGATTGCCTCGGACGCTCGGGAGATCGAGCGTGCCTACACCGCGGGTCGCTACGCGCGCTCCGCCTACCTGCTGCAGCAGACCGTGGAGCACTGCATCGCCTGTCACACCCGTCTGCCGGTGTTGGCTGACTCCGAGGTGACGGCTGAATTCGTCGAAGACGGCGTCTTCCAGGACATGCCCGCCGAGGCGCGCTCGAGCCTGCTGATCGCCACCCGGCGCTTCGACGCCGCGCTCGCTCTGCTGGAGCAAGAGCTCGTCGATCCGATGCATCACATCGCGACGTTGCTGGGTCCACTGACCGACTATCTGGTGGTTTCGATCCGTGTGAAGGGCGACTATGCGCGACCGCGCCCCGTGCTCGCGCGAATTGCGGCGCGGGAAGACGCGTGGTCGCAGCTGAAACTCGACATCGAGGGTTGGTTGGCGGCGCTGCCGGAGCTCGAGCGCCTCGCCGTCCGGGAGCCGAGTGTTGCCACGGCGCGCGCCCTGGTAGAGGAGGGCGATCGCCTGGACGCCTTCCCGGGAGACATGAGCTCTCGTTTGCACCTGATCGCTGCGTCGGCCGTGCTCGAGCGCCTCATCGATGCGCACGACGAGAATGACGCTGCGCTGGGCGAGGCGTACTATCTGCTAGGCGTCGTCGAGGCGAGTATCGGACGCAACTACTGGGTGACCCCGGCGCCCTTCCTGCTGGCTGAATCGGTCCGCATTGCACCGCACGCGCCCACGGCGGCGCAGGCCTACGCCCTGCTCGAGCGCGAGCTGTTGCAAAGCTACGAGGGCTCCGAGCACGAAGAGCTGCCCCCGGAGGACCGCGAGCACCTGGATTCGCTGCAGCAGCTCATGCAGGGCTCGTAGCGGGGACGGTGTTGCCTTCTTGCCTTTTTCAGGACCTGCTTGCTGACGCCACCGCTCAGCCGAAAAAGGCAAGAAGGCAACACCGTCCCCACTTGGCGCCGATTGCGATCGCGTTGCAGTCGCTCGCGGACCCAGTGCGCCCTATCCGGGTGTTGCTCCCGGCGGCGGGAACAACTCGTCGGCTCCGTAGATGCGTCCGAAGGCGTCGCGGTAGACCGCGTGTCGCCGTTCGAATTGCGTCGGCGAGCGCAACCCGGCGGCGGCGGCCAGGGAGGTGAGTCCGGCACGGAGCGTCACCACGTAGTTGAGCACGCGCCACTTCTTCTCCTCGACGACCAGTGCCTGCATGAGACGCTCGTCGGTGGTGGCCACGCCCACCGGGCACGTGTTCGAGTGACAGCGCTGCGCCTGAATGCAGCCCACCGAGATCATCAGCCCGCGTGCAATCGTCACGGCGTCGGCGCCGAGCGCCAGCGCCAACGCGATGCGGTCCGACGAGGAGAGCTTGCCCGACGCGATGAGCCGGACGCGCTCGCGGACACCGTGGCGTCGCAGGGCATCGTCGGCTTCGACGATGCCCGAGCGGATGGGGAGCCCCATGCCGTCGGCCATTTCCTGGTAGGTCGCCCCCGAGCCGCCCTCGCCCCCGTCCACGGTGATCCAGTCGGGTCCGTCTCCGCGCTGCGCCATGCGAGTTGCGAGCTCGTCCAGAAAGCCCGGCCCGCCGATCACCATCTTCAAGCCCACCGGCTTGCCGCCCCGCTCGCGCATGCGGGCGACGTGATCCAGCGCGTCGTCGAGGCTGTGGAACATCGGAAATCGGTTCGGGGAGTTGATGGGCTGCCACGGCTGCACGCCGCGGATGGCGGCGATCTCGGGCGTGACCTTCGAGCCCTCGACGTGGCCGCCCCGGATCTTCGCCCCCTGGTGGAACTTGAGTTCGAAGCCGCGCACCTGCTCGATCGCCGCCTGCCTCTCGAAGGCATCCCAACTCCACTGACCGCCGTCGCTGCGCACACCGAAGAGCCCAGGGCCGATCTGGAAGAGGATGTCGCCGCCCCCCAGCAGGTGGTGCTCCGAAAGGCCGCCCTCGCCAGTGTTGAGCCACGTGCCGCCGGCCATCGAGAGCCCCTGAGAGAAGGCCTGGATGGCGTTGCGCCCCAGCGCGCCGTAAGACATGGCGCTCATGCCCACGAGTCCGCGCAGCACCCAGGGCTTCGCCAGCCCGGCGCCCAGCGTGAGCGGGAACTCGTCGCGGAGCGTCCACGGTGCGACCTCGGCGTCGACCAGGTGTTCTTTGCGCGTGAAGAGCCCCTCGTTCTGGATCTCGTAGCGCCGGGTCGAAATGCTCGGCTCCTGATCCACACTCATGTCGCGCAACAGGGTGGGCAGCATTGCGTTTCGGACGTACCAGCCCGGCTCCTCGAAGTCCCTCTTCGAGCCGAACGAGATCAGCGTCTTCATGTACTTCCCGGCGAGAACGATCGAGCGGTAGCCCTCACGCGTGAAGGGCTTGCCCTCGGTGTCGCCATCGAAGAGATACTGGCGGAACTCGGGGCCCAGGTGCTCGAGCAGGTAGCGAAGGCGCCCGAGGATGGGGAAGTTGCGCAGCACCGCGTGCTGTTTCTGGCGCCGGTCGCTGAAGTAGATGATGCAGAGCACCACCGGCGGCCCGAGGAAGATCATCAGCAGCAGGCCGAAGACCGCGAGAATGACGATCTGGTTGATGGCTTCCATTTGCATTGAAGAGACCTCCCGTGCACATTCTAGAGATATGACTCGCAACTCACCCGATTCGGGGCTTCGCGGCCCCGACACCATTCGAACCCGAAAGCGCGGAATCTGGCTACTCAAGAATCCCGCCACGAACAAGGGGCTCGCCTTCACGTCCGAAGAGCGCAGCCAGCTCGGGTTGCACGGGCTGCTGCCCCACACGACGCAGACGATCGAGCAGCAGGCGGAGCTCGCGCTCGCGCATGTCCGGGAGAAATCCGATGACCTCGAGAAGTACATCGATCTCGAGAGCTTGCTCTACCGCAACGAGGTGCTGTTCTACCGGGTGCTGGTCGAGAACCTCCAGGAGCTCATGCCGATCGTGTACACGCCGACGGTCGGCGAGGCCTGCCAGCGCTACAGCCACATCGTGCGCGAGACGCGCGGCATCTGGCTCACCCCCGACGACATCGACCGGATTCCCGAGCGTTTGAGGAACTATCCCTACCAGGACATCCGGCTCATCGTGGTCACGGACAACGAACGTATCCTGGGGCTCGGAGACCAGGGCGCCGGTGGCATGGGAATTCCCGTCGGCAAGCTCGCCCTCTACGTCGCTGGTGCCGGGATCCATCCCTCGAAGGTCCTGCCGGTGAGCCTCGATATCGGCACGAACAATGCCGAGCTGCTCGACGATCCGCACTACGTCGGCCATCGGGAGCGACGCATCACCGGGCCGGCCTACGACGCCTTCATCGAGGCCTTTGTGGAGGGCGTCCGCCGCACCTTTCCCCAAGCGGTCGTGCAATGGGAGGATTTTCACAAGCGCAACGCCTTCCGCATTCTCGAGAGCTACCGCCGGCGCATCCCCTCCTTCAACGACGACATCCAGGGCACTGCGGCGGTGACGGTGGCGGGAATTCTGGCTGGCCTGAACATCACGAAGCAGCCGATCGCCGATCAGCGGGTGCTCTTCATGGGTGCGGGCGAGGCCTGCACCGGCATCGCGAACCTGCTGGAGGCCGCCATGAGCGAGGCGGGGGTCCCGCCCGAGACGATCCGCGCGTCGCGCCTGTTTTTCGACAGCAGCGGTCTGCTCCGAGAGGGCCGCGACTTCGCCGACCCGCACAAGAAGGCCCTTGCAGCCAGCCCCGAGGTGCTCGCCGGCTGGGAACTCGATGGGCTGGAGGATCCGACGCCCGAAGACGTGATTCGGCAGATGAAGCCCACCATTTTGATCGGTGCCACGGCCACGCCGGGAACTTTCCGGCAGACGATGATCGAAGAGATGGCCCGGCACGTGGAGCGGCCCATCGTGATGCCGCTTTCCAACCCCACGAGCAAGGCGGAGTGCACGGCCCAGGAGGCCATCGTCTGGAGCGGGGGGCGCGCCCTGGTGGCGACCGGCAGCCCGTTCGCCGACGTGATTCACGCGGGCAAGCGGCATGTGATCGGCCAGGCGAACAATGTGTTCGTCTTCCCCGGTGTCGGAATGGGAGCCGTTCTCTCGGAGATTCGTGAAGTGGACGAGGCGCTCTTTCTGGTCGCGGCGCGTACGCTTGCCGAGTACGTGAGCGCCGATCGCCTCGAACTCGGAGCGCTCTTCCCCGAACAATCGGAGCTGCGAAGCGTGAGCTCGCGGATCGCGGCTGCGGTCGTGCGTTATGCGAGCCAGCAGAACCTCGGCCGCCCCTTCGCCGACGACGAAGTGGAGCGGGTGGTGGAGGAGGGCACGTGGAGCCCGGGGTACGTGCCGGTGGTGTCGACGGGCTAGGAGGGCTTCTCGCATCGGGCCCGCCCGGCTCCCCGTTTGACCGAGAACCCGGAGAATGATAGAGAACGGAGATTCTCCGGGTCCAGAGCACGCGAAACCCGCTTGAACCGGACGTTGCGGCAGTTTCGACCCTCCGTCACATGACCGATTCGCTCTTCTCTGATCTGCAGTACCTATTCGCCCCGGATGAGGCTGGCTGTCCCCCTCACCGGCGCTTCGTGTCCGTGGGACGGGCAGACGGGGAGGCACGTGGTCGAGGCGGTTGAAGGCGCAGAATGCCGGGCACGGGTGACACCGGGTTGGCAATGGCTTGCCGTGCTGGCGGTCTTCGGCGCGCTGCTCCCGAGCTGTGCGCCGAAGACCGCCAGCCTCGCGCCAAGGGCTTCGGCGTCGGCTCCCCGTGATGCGGAGCAGCGCATCGTTGCGCTGGTGCATGACTGGTTTGCCGTGCTCGAAGGGGGAAGCCACGAGTCGCGCGGCCTGGACGGCTTCGTGGCCGAGCCTTCCTTCGAGCTCTCGCTGATCGGTGCGAGTGTTCGGAACCTGGGAGAGCTCGAATCCTGGCGCTCCAATCTCCGATCCACCCATCCCGAGCTCGAGTACCGGCTCGACACGATCCGTGTCGCGCTCGTAGGTGAAGACCTCCAGCGGGCCCGCTTCGAGTTCGAGAGACGAGCCGTGGATGACGGGGGAGTTCCCCACCTTGCCCGCAGAGAGCACAGCTGGCTGGTGCGAGACGTCCCGGGCGAAGCGCCGGTGATCGTTCGAATCGACGAGCGCCCGCTGCTGGCCTTCCAGGGGACCGGGCCTCAGATCATCTGTTATTGAACGGAGTCCTATCGTGAAAGCGAAAACCATCTTCCTCCTGAGCGTGTTCGCGATGCTCCTGCTTCCGGGAATCGGACAGTCGAGCAGCGAGAAGACGTTGCCCATCCACGACGGAATCGGCGGCGAATTTCGTGCGCAGAGCAGCCTCGGACGCGAGGTGAGCCTGTCGGAGTATCGCGGAAAGGTCGTGTTGATCGCCTTCGGATACACGAGCTGTCAGGACATCTGCCCGGCGACCATGGCCCACCTGCAATTGCTGCTGAAGCGTCTGGATGCGGCAGCCGACGCGGTCCAGGTCTTGTTCGTGACGGTGGATCCGGAGAACGACACCGCCGCGCACCTCGAGGAGTATCTGGCTCGCTTCGACTCCCGCTTCGTGGGGCTCACGGGCCAGCGCGAGGAAACCGATCGCATCGCCGAGCTCTTCCTGCTGAACTACGACCGGAGCCACGACATCCAGCTGACGACCGAGTACAATCGCTCGAAGGCCTTTGCCAAGCGCTCCTATCTCTACGCACATTCCCAGCAGATCTACCTACTGGACAGAGTGGGCCGCACCCGCGCTTTCTTCTTCACGGGCACCCCGCTCGACGAGATGGAGGGGGCCGTGTTGGCGCTGCTGAAAGAACCTGCAGCTGGACCGGACGTGGAGACGGCGGTGGTGGAGTGGGTTGTCGAGCGCGACTCGGCTTCCGCAGATTGAAATTCTGCCGGGAGGGGGGCTTGCCCTGACAACCCCGCCGGCAAACGCAACAACGAGGGCAAAGGGGAAAACGGACCATGAGACGAGTTTTTTGTGCGTTGCTGGGCATCGCATTGGGAATGAGCGCGTACTCCGCGCAAGCGGACAAGCCGTCCAAGGCAGCTGGCCTGAAGCGGGTCAAGCAGGAGATGGTGGTGCCGCCGCTCTTGCCGAAGCACTCGCAGAAGGCAAAGGGCGGGCCGGTGATCGTCGAGGTTCGCCTGGAAGTCTCCGAGCGAAAATTGATCATCGACCAGCAGGGGACGGAGATCAACGCGCTGACCTTCATGGGCAGCGTTCCCGGCCCCATCATCGTCGTGCACGAAGGCGACTACGTAGAGCTCACGCTCTCCAATCCCAGGGGCGAGGGGGTCTATTACGGCATCGAGGGGTGGGAAGGCGGCTCGGGGAACATCATGAGCCACAACATCGACCTGCATTCCGTGACCGGTGCGCTGGGCGGCGCAGGGCTCACCCTGGTGTCCCCGGGCCAAGAAGCCACGATTCGCTTCAAGGCGACCAGGTCCGGCGTCTTCGTCTACCACTGCGCTCCGGGCGGCGCGATGATTCCCTACCACGTGGTGTCGGGGATGAACGGCGCCATCATGGTGCTGCCGAGGGATGGCTTGAAGGACGGCGAGGGCAATTCGCTCACCTACGACAAGGCCTACTACATCGGTGAGCAGGACTTCTACGTGCCGAAGGGAGCGGCCGGGAACTACATGAAGTTCGGCACGCCGGCTGAAGCCATCGGCGACACCATGGAGGTGATGAAGACCAACGAGCCCAGTCATGTGGTGTTCAATGGTGCAGTGGGCGCGCTCACGGGCGACGCCGCGCTCAAGGCAAAGGTGGGCGAGACCGTCCTCTTCATCCACTCACAGGCGAATCGCGACACGCGGCCCCACCTGATCGGTGGCCACGGAGACTACGTGTGGGAGCGCGGCAGCTTCGCCGATGCACCCGCGACCAATCTGGAGACCTGGTTCATTGCCGGTGGCTCCGCCGGTGCGGCGTTGTACACGTTCCTGCAGCCCGGCCTCTACGTCTACTTGAACCACAATCTGATCGATGCGGTCATGAAGGGTGCGGCGGCGCACGTCAATGTAGAGGGCGAATGGAACAACGATCTGCTGGAGCAGATCAGCAAGCCGAGAGCGATCGAGGACTAGCGACGGCTTCGATTCGAACGAAGCGTGATGGAAGGCGGGAGGAGAGGATCCTCCCGCCTTTTTTCGCTGGTGGCTAGAGGTCGAGCACGTCCCCCGAGTGTTTCTCGACCGGGGGACCCCCTTCCCAACGGAAGGACGCGTGCGATCTGATAGGATCGCGCTCCTGCGCCCGTGAAGAGCGGCCGTGGAAAGGAGGCGGACATGTCGGACATCCTGGTCGATCGCGAGGGTCACGTCGCCACCCTGACTCTCAACCGACCCGATCGCATGAACACCATCTCCCAGCCCATGCTGTCGGCCCTGACACGGGAGCTGCTCGCCTGCGAGGAGGATCCCGCGGTGCGCGCCATCGTCATCACCGGCGCCGGCCGCGCCTTCTGTGCGGGCCTCGACCTGCAAGACGCCGCCAGCGACGAAGGGGTGTCGAAAGGCGGCTTCGACCTGGAGCTGAAACAGGACCCACGGGAGTTTCCACCCGTCGTACTGCACCACCTGGACACGCCCACGCTCTGTGCCATCAACGGCGGCGCTGCGGGTTTCGGCCTGGACCTGGCGCTGGGCTGTGACATTCGCATCGCGGCCCGCGGTGCCAAGCTCGCCGCGGTTTTCACACGCCGAGGCGTGGTGCCCGAGAGCGGTGGCACCTGGTTGCTGCCGCGTCTCCTGGGTTGGTCGCGAGCCGCGGAGATCGTCTTTGCCGGACGCACCCTGAGTGCGGAGGAGAGCCTGGAGCTGGGACTGGTGAATCGAGTGGTCGAGAAGGAGGCTCTGCTCGAGGCCACCCTCACCCTCGCGGGCGAGATCGCCGCCAACGCCCCCCTGGCCGTGCAAGCCGCCAAGCGAATGATGCGGGCGGGCCTGGGCGAGGGCTTCGAGGAGAACGTGCAACGCGTCTACCTGCAGGTGCTGCCCCTGTTGAAGACCCGGGACTTTCGCGAGGGCTTCAGCGCCTTTCTCGAGAAGCGCCCTCCGGAGTTCGAGGGACGCTGAAGCGCCGCCCTGCGGCCGGTTCAGTGCGGCGGCAACGCTTCGGAAATCACGTCGCTGGACTCCTCGAGCACGCTGAACGACCAGTCGTCCCGCTCCGCGCACACCTCTTCCAGATAGCCGCGGGCCCAGCCCTCGACGCCGGGACTGAGGTAGTACTTCGGCTCCATCAAAGGGTCGTCGGCGGCGATCAGGCGCTGCTCCACGGCCATCTCGGCCAGCGCGGTGTTGGGAAGGATCCGGATGCCCAACGCGAAGGCCACCATCAGCGGCTTCTTGCTCCTCAGGAAGTCGAGTGTTTCGTCGATGCTCTCGCGGTCTTCACCGGGGCCGCCGAAGAGGATCGTGAGCATGTAGAGGATCCCGTGCTTCTCCAGCAGCGCGATGGCACTTTCCAGCTGCTGCTTCGTGATGTCCTTGCGAAGCGTCTCCAGCATGCGCTCCGAGCACGAGTCGCACGAAAGCGAGACGGCCATACAGCCGGAGCGCTGCATCAGCTCTGCGAGCTCGTCGTCGAGGAAGGCGGGGTGGATCAGTCCCGTCCAGCGGATCTCGAGTCCGCGTTCGATGATGCCCCGGCACACCTTCTTGGCGTTGCTCGCCGGGCTGTTGAAGATCGGCGCCGTGAAGAAGATCGGCATGTCGCTGGCCTCGGCGCTCATGGCCTCGAGCTCGTCGATCACCTGCTCGACGGCCTTGCGGCGCTGCTTTCTCCCCAGGCGATGGGGGTCGTCGCAGTAATGACAGCGCATGGGGCAGCCCTGGCTGATGACGATATTCGAGGCCCCGCCGACTTCGGCGTACTTCCGCAGGTCGAAGAGATCTCGCCGGGGCAGGCGCAGGCCGTTCCAATCCTCGATGAAGGCCGGAGCGTTGGTTCGGACTCGACCGTTCGCGCGCCAGACCAGGCCGGGCACCTCGCTCCAATCCGTGTCGTTCTCGATGCATTCCACGAGCTGCGGGAAGGCGATCTCGCCGTCACCGGCGATGCCGAAGTCGGGCTCGAGATACTCGAAGAGCGCCTCGGGGACGGTTGTGAAGGCGGCGCCGCCGACGACGATCTTCGCCCCGGAAACCTCGCGGCAGATGTCGAGCATCTGCTTGGCCTCCGGCAGGAAGTACTGGGGGGCGAGATGGGAGAGGTTGTCCGTATTTCGGATGGAGACCGCCACCAGCTCTGGCCGGAAACGCTCGAGTGCAGCCGTGAGCTCCGCCGCGGGGTCCTCGGAGAACATCAGATCCACGACTTCGATGGCGTGTGCGTTCTCGTCGATGCCGGCGATGACACACGCCAGCCCGATGGGCATCGGCTGCACCACCTCGATGCGGAAACGGTTCGTGGAAAGGAAGAGGATTCTCATCGCGCGGATCCTCACACGGGGTGCGATCAATCGGTGCTGTTGAACTGAACCGTGCCGTGCCAGTAGTAGCAGCGCCAGACGCCGTCTTCTTTGCGCCACTTGCCCTCGTGGAAGCCCATGGTGTGGGACGCATCCGCCCAGGTCTGCCCGCCGCCGGTGAGGTAGCCGACATGGGAGAAACGATCCTTGCTGGTCGCCTCGTCGCCATCGACAGTGATCAGGATGTTGGACAGCACGGTGTGGCTATTGGTCTGGCTGGCCATGCTCCACGCATTGAACATGTAGCCGATGCCACCGACGAGGGTCGTGCCATCCCGAACCGGGGCGGTGTTCTCCTTGCCGCGGAACTGATGGTGGAAGTGGGGATAGTCGATCACCACATCGTCGGTGAAGATGTCGAAGAACTGCTTCGTGCCCGCAGCCCAGGCCTCGGGCCAGGTCGTGTCGTCCGCGGGGTCGAAGCTGGCGGCGGCCGGGATGGGCCAGTCGCTTCCCCGGGGCCAATCGAGCGAATCGGCATACAGGGTCAGTTGCCGCCGAATGGCCAGCTCGGCAGAAGACGAATCGCTCTTGCCCCACTTGGCAAATGCGGCAGACGCCCCGAACACGATCAGGGCGGCCGCGATGGCTCCGTGTCTCAACCTCATGATGTCGTCACTCCGAGCTTGCGAAAGGCGCAGCCGCGCAACCCGCGAGGCGGCTCTCTCCTCCGGCAGAATTGCGAGGAATATATCAATTTTTCCGGCGCTGATTCTCGATGAAGTCGTCGAAGGACGGGCCGGTGAGGTGACGGTCGATGCGACGGCTCTCTTCGTCGAGGCGCGCAATGGCGCTCAGCTTGTCTTCGCGACCGAGTCGCGCGCCGTCGACGGCTTGCCGCAGGATGCGAATCGTTTCGTCGTAGACGCGCAGTGGAACGGGAAAGGGGTGCCCGTCCTTGCCGCCCAGGGCGGTGGAGAAGCGGGCGGGATCGGAGAAGCGGCTGGCGGTGCCGTGGATCACTTCGCTCGCCATGGCCAGCGCGAAGACCGTGCGGGGCCCCACACCTGGCGTCAGGAGCAGCTCCGCAAAGTCCTTTGGACCCCGGTCGGACGCGGCCGCAAGTGTGGCGTGCAGCCGCTTCAGCACGACGTCCGAACCGCAGATCTCGTGGCGCGAGGGCATCTGGAGATGGGGCAGGGGCGGTTGGACGGGTACCGCCACGGGCCGCATGTCGCGAATGGCCGCAACCGCCCGGTCGGGTCCCTCGCGTACCAGCTCGAGCTGTGCGGAGCGCGAGGGTCGTGCCCTGGCATCCGTGAGATTGAAGATGCAACCACGGCTGTGTCCGTGGATGGCCGTGTGAGGTTGGTCGACGAAGCTCTCCAGATTCTCCGACAGCCAGTGATAGCGCCGTGCCTGCCGCAGGGCCGGGTTCATTCCCTGCTGGATGACGGCCCACGAGCCGCCCGCGGTGACCACGAAGCTGTGCAGGTAGAGATCGAAGCCGTCCTGGACGGCGGCATTGTCGACCTTGGCGACGAGTCGGCTGCACCTGCCGAGCGCATCCCCATCGATGCCCACCCGTTCCGCAATGGCGTTGAGCTCGCCCGGCGTCTTTCGCGAGTGTCTGCCGCGACCACCGCATACGAAAACTCCCAGCTCCGAGGCGACGGGCTCGAGGCCGCGCTTCAGGGCTCCCACGACTGACGTGGTGATGCCCGAGGAGTGCCAGTCCATCCCCATCACGGAGCCGAATGCCTGGAACCAGAAGGGGTGGGCGAGGCGCCGCAGAAATTCGTCCGGGCCGTAGTGCAAGACGACTGCCTCGGCGACGACGCGGCCCAGCCTCGCCATCCGAGCGGCGAGCCAGCTCGGCACGCGGCCCCCGTGGAGGGGGAGATCGGCTCGTCCGGTTCGGCGGCCCATGCTACCGCCACATCTCCTTGAGCTTTCCCGCGACGTCGACGTGCGGGCGCGGCTTCTCTCCGGCTCCCTGGGTTGGATCGCTCGGGATCCGACGGCTGGAGTTCGTGCGTTCGAACTTCTCGAGGATCTCCCGCGGAATGAAGCGGCTGCGCGGTGTGTAGAGATGACGGTCGCCGGTCCTGGCCTGGTGGCGCACGAAGAAGCGCAGAGGGTGGATGATGTGGAGATGGTCGCGGCTGCGAGTCATCGCGACATACAGCAGGCGACGCTCCTCTTCGATCTGCTCGGGATCGCCAGTGGATAGATCGGAGGGGATGCACCCATCGGCGGCGTTGAGCAGGTACACGACATCCCACTCCTGCCCTTTGGCGGAGTGGATCGTGGAGAGAATGAGATAGTCCTCGTCGAGTGCCGGCGGGCCGGCCTCGTCGCCGCAGGCACTCGGTGGGTCCAGAGTGAGCTCGCTGAGGAAACGCTCCCGCGAGGGGTAGCCGGAAGAGATCTGCTCCAGCTGTTCGAGGTCCATGGATCGGATCAGCGCCGCGTCGTGGATGCGCTGCAGATGCGGCTCGTACCACCGGCAGATCAGCTCGATCTGGCCTGCCCATGCCGTCTTCGGGGCGCCGAGTCGCTCCAGCAACAGGCAGAGCTTGGGCCAGTCTTCGGCAGCAGCGGCCGGCGGCCGGAAATTGCGAAGGCTTCGCAGGTCGAATCGTTGCTCGCCGAGGTGGGCCAGGGTTCGCCGCGCGTTGCTCGGGCCCATGCCGGGAAGGATCTGGAGCACGCGAAAGGCGGCGATTGCGTCGCGGGGGTTCTCCACCCAGCGCAGAACGCACATCGCGTCCTTGACGTGCGCTGCCTCGAGAAATTTCAGACCGCCGAATTTGACGAAGGGGATGTTTCTCCGCCCGAGCTCGACCTCGAGGGCATCGCTGTGGTGGGAAGTGCGGAACAAGACCGCCTGGCGAACGAGCGGAATGCCGGACTCGCGGTGTTCGAGGATCCGCTCCACGACATAGTCGACCTGGCAAGCCTCGTCTTCGGCGGTGACCAGGAGCGGTTTCTGTCGCGATGGGCGCCGCGAGTGGAGCTCCTTGGAATAGCCTTCGCGGGCCCTCGCGATGACCGCGTTGCTCGCCGCCAGGATCGGCTGCGTCGAGCGAAAGTTCTCCTCGAGCGTGACGATCTGGGCCGGGGGAGTGAAGTGCCCGGGAAAGTCCAGGATGTTGCGCACCGTTGCGGCGCGGAACGAATAGATGGATTGGGCGTCGTCACCGACTACCGTGAGTCCTGCCCCGGTTGGCTTGAGTCTCAGGAGAATGCCTGCCTGCAGCGCATTGGTGTCCTGGTACTCGTCGACCAGGATGTGTTCGAAGCGCGCGCCAATCTCCGAGGCGATCGCTTCCTCGCCCAGCATGTGCAGCCAGTAGAGCAGCAGATCGTCGTAGTCGAGGACGTTCTGGTCCTGCTTGGCGGTCACGTAGGCCGAGAAGAGCTGGCGCAGCTCATCGTGCCAATCCGCACACCAGGGGAAGGAGCGCTTCAAGGTGCTCTCGAGAGCGTGTTGAGCGTTCACGGTGTGGGAGTAGATGGCGAGGCAGGTCGACTTCTTGGGAAAGCGCTTCGCCTGACTCGAGAAGCTCAGCTCGTCTCGGAGCAGGTGGATCAGATCCGCCGCGTCTGAGCGGTCGAGCACGGTGAACGACGGGTCGAGCCCGACGCGATCCGCGTGAATCCGAAGCAGCCGATTGGCGATTCCGTGGAACGTTCCCGACCAGGGCAGGTGGGAGCTGTCGGAGCCAGCCCACGAAGCCGAGGTGCGCGACGCCGAGACGATGCGCCGTGCGCGGCGGCTCATCTCCTCGGCCGCCCGCCGGGTGAAGGTCAGCAGCAGAATGCGATCGGGATCGATGCCGCAGGCGACCAGGTGTGCGACGCGGTGGGCCAGAGTCGTGGTCTTGCCCGAGCCGGCCCCGGCGATGACGAGAAGCGGGGGGGCGGTGTCGTTCGAGCCTCGGGTGACGCCGTGCAGCGCCGCCGCACGCTGGCAGGGAGTCAAGGCATCGATGGGGTTCGCGCGGCTGGCCGTGCGCATCGCCGTCACTTCCTCCATCGCCTTTCGCTGCCGTTCCGGCTCGGGAGCCGGTGGTGACCGGTCTGCCCGAGCGAACACGCTGCACAGGGCCATCGCACGGGAGGAGCGTTGCGGCGGCCGCCAGCCATCAACGGGGACCGTTCACGGTAGGCGAAAGGAAGGCAAAAGCAAGTGCGAGACGCGGCGCTGCCGAAGGCTCGGGGTCTCCAGTCCCTGCTGCTGGGGCCCGTGAACGGGCGGTTCGTCGCGAGTGCTCGCGGGCTATCGTCGGCGCGTCGCCCGCCCGCGTGTGCTGCGGGCAACGGGGGCAGTGCTCTCGAGGTCGAGTGCGCAGCGACACGTGCGGCGGCTGAGCTGCGGGTTCCAGCAGCGAAAGGGAGGAGCGAGTGAACGACTCCAGCGTGCGGGGCATCAGTCGGTCGAAGCGGTCGTGGCGGCGATGAGCGAGCGCAGGCTCTCGGGAAAGGTGGCGTTGGTGACCGGTGGCGCGTCCGGCATCGGGGAGGCCACGGTGAAGGCGCTGGCAGCGGAGGGCGCGGCGGTGGCGGTCCTCGACCGCGATGCGCCCGGTGCCGAGCGCGTGGTGTCGGAGGTGGAGCGAGCCGGGGGCGCGGCGGCAGCCGTCTGGGTCGACCTGGCGGATACGGCGTCGATCCCCGCGGCGGTGGCGAAGGTGCTGGCGGAGCAGCGACGGATCGACATCCTGGTCAATGCCGCCGGGGTCGTTGGCGAGGGCGACACGCTGCTCGGCCTCAGCGAAGAGAACTGGGACCGGGTGCAGACCATCAATCTCAAGGCGCCCTTCCTGCTGATGCAGCAGGTTGCCCGCCACATGGTGGAGCGCGGCGGGGGGGGGCGGATCGTCAACGTCAGCTCCAGCTCGGCGTTCCGGTCGCGCAACTCGGTCCCCTCCTACGGAAGCTCCAAAGCGGGGCTGGTGCAGCTCACGCGCGGCGCCGCCGCCGAGCTGGCTCCCCACGACATCAACGTCAATGCCGTGGCGCCGGGTGTGACGAAGACCCCGCTGCTGAGCTTTCTCGATGAGGAGAGATTGCAGCAGATGGTTTCCGAGGGAGCGCTCGCCAACCTCTTCAAGCGCCCGTCCGAGCCCGAGGACATTGCTGCGACGATTCTCTTCCTGTGTCTGCCGGCCAGCCGGCAGATCACGGCGCAGACCCTTCACGTCAGCGCGGGCGCGGTCGTGTAGGCGGTTGCGTGCCCTACTGGGGTCGCCGCGCAGAAGCTCGAGCGTCGAGGCGTGTCCTGAGCAATGCGATGAAAGCGGGATTCGTTCCGCAGCAGCCGCCGATGAAGCTCGCTCCGGCAGCGACGAGCTCGTCCAGGTGCGAGGCGAACTCGTCGGGCGTGGTGCGGTAGACCACCTCGCCTCCCTCGAGTGTGGGCAGGCCGGCGTTGGCCTTGATCCAGATCGGCCGGTCGGTCGCCGCGGCCAGCTGCGCACAGATCGGGATGTAGCCGTCGATGCCGTTTCCGCAGTTCGCGCCGATCACGTCCGCGCCCGCCTCGCTGAGGGCCTCGGCGGCCTGTGCCGGCGGGACGCCCATCATGGTGCGATCCTTCTTCTTGCCGCTGTCGTACACCATGCAGGCAGCCACCGGCAGCCCGGTCGCGCGCGCCGCGTCGATCGCAAAGCGGGCCTCCTCGAGGTCGCCCATGGTCTCGACCACGATCGCATCCGCCCCACCCGCCGCCAGGGCTCGCGCCTGCTGCTCGAAGCTCTTGCGCAGGGAGGCCTCGTCCACCTGTCCGCGCATGAGGAGCTTGCCGCTGGGCCCGATCGAGGCGAAGACCCGTGCGCGCTCTCCGGCCGCGCGCTTCGAGATCTCGACCCCGGCTCGGTTCACCCGGTCGAGCTGCGAGACGTCTGCGTGGTTGGCCAACGCAATGTTATTCGCGCGAAAGGTGTTGGTGAGAATGATGTCGCTCCCGGCTTCCACGTAGGCCCGGGCGACCTGCTCGACGCGCTCGGCGTGCTCGAGGTTCCAGAAGTCGGGGACTTCGCCCAGCGTGAGCCCGCGGGCCTGAAGCTCCGTGCCCCAGGCCCCGTCGAGAAGCGCGGGGCCGTTGGCGAGTAACTCGTCGATCAGTGTCATTCCGCCTTCTCCGCTGCACTCGCGGCGTCGAGCATCGCGACGCTGTTCTCGACGGGGGTGTGCGCGCGATTGCTCTGGGCGATATCCCGGTCGGCGCGAGACTCCGAGCGTAGGCTAGATGCGCTGCGTTGCAGAGCCCCACGGGCCCTGACATGCTCTGCGCTGATGACGACACTGCTCGTACACGGTGGTGGGCACGGGGCCTGGTGCTGGGAGCGCATGCTTCCCTACCTGAATGGCCCCGCGTTGGCGCTCGATCTGCCGGGTCGCGGCACGCGGCCCGCGCCACTCTCGGAGGTGACGGCGGATCTCTGGGCCGAGGCGGTGGTGGAGGAGATTCAAGAGCTCCCCGACGAGCCCGTCAACCTGGTCGGCCACTCGCTGGCGGGCATGGTGCTGCCCCGGGTGGCGGACCGGGTGCCCGACCGCCTGCGGCGCCTGGTCTTCGTGTCGTGCACCGTGCCCGCGGAGGGCCAGTCGGCGCTGGACACCGTGACCCCGGAGGTGAAGGCCCTGGCGCAGGAGAACCTGCGGCAAGAGATCCCCCAGCTGCTGCCCGAGGAGGTGGCCCGGGGAATGTTCTGCAGCGACATGAATGAGGAGCAGGCACGCTTCGTGCTGGACCGGCTGGTGCCCGAGGCCTGGGGGCCCATGCTCGAGCCCAGCCGCCTGGCGGGTTTGCGGCGGGGCATCCCCGCCAGCTACGTGAAGCTGCTCGCCGACCAGACGGTGCCCGCTGCGCTGCAGGATCAGATGGTCGCCCACATCGGAGAGGTGGAGGTCGAGGAGCTGGACGCGGGGCACGATGCCATGGTCTCTCGGCCCGCGGAGCTGGCGGCGCTCATCAACCGCATCTGCTCGCGCTAGCGCTGGCAAGCGGTCGTGATGCAGGGGACACCCCGATGGCGGTAGAATCGGGACACCCCACCCGTGGAGGCGGCCATGACCCAAGGATTCAGTGCCCTGGACTTCGATGAGTACCACCGCAAGGAGCTGCCGCGGTTGATGGCGGAGGGGCGCGAGGCGTTGGTGGCCGACGAGGTCGCGCGGCGTGGGTCGCTGGCGTTCCGAATCGACGATGGGGGCTCCTATACCTACCAGCCGCGCCAGGGACGTCTCGAGATCGTGCCGGGCGACGTTGCGGCCGACACGGTCGTCGGCCTGGATCGGGCGTCGTGGGCGGGGCTGGTGCACGATCTCGAGTCTGCGCCGGGGCTGCTCTACGACGGCCGCGCGCGCAGCCTGCGCGGCGACCTGATGCGCTTCGTGATGTGGGAGCCCGCCCTGCGCGCCCTCTACAACGGCGTTCCCATTCACGATCCCGGCGCGCCGCTGGTCGACGCCGAGGGCGAGTCACTCGATCCCGCGCAGACGTTCCGGCTGGACGACGACCCCGAAGAAATGACGGCGTTCATGCGCGCGGCCGGCTACATCCTGCTGAAGAACGTCTTCTCCGAAGCGGAGGTTGCGGCGCTGCGGAAGGAAGCCGAGGCCGCCGGCGAGCGCGCCGTCGAAGGCGACCAGAAGTCGTGGTGGGGGAAGACCGCCAGCGGTGAGGTGCTGCTGTCGCGTGTGATCGAGGCGGCCGTCCTGCCCGCCATGCGCAGCTTGCCACGGGATCCGCGGATTCTGCGCATCGGCGAGATTCCGGGCGTGGATCTCGAGCTGCCCCACCAGGGAGAAGACGGAGTCGCCGTGCTCTGGAAGTCTCCGGATGCGGTGGAGGGGATCACCAACCTCCCCTGGCATCGGGACTGCGGGATGGGCGGGCACGCGCTGACCTGCCCCTGCTGTGTCTGCCAGATCTACCTGACGCCGGCCACGCCGGAGATGGGCCCGTTGGAGGTGCTGCCCGGCTCCCACCGCGGCGCCTACGCCTTTGCCGAGCCGCACGAACGGGTGCCCGGTGCGGTGGCGGTGCCGGCCGAGGCAGGCGATGTCTCGCTCCACTTTGGCGACGTCATGCACGGCACGCCGCCACCCACCGGCGAGCAGGGGCCCTACCGGGTGAGCCTGCTGCTGAGCTTTGCCGGCAAGGGCTCCTACCACCACCGGGGCAAGCGGCACTACAATGATGTTCTCCTGGGACAGGAGGACGGGCAGATCGCCTCGTTGCGTGCGGCGGCAGAGCGGGGCTGAAGTCGAGCGCCGGAGCGCGGCCTCCGGGGGCGCGGGGGTGACAGCGTGTCCGGCGACGCGGTTGGTGATTCCGGCAACGTGACGCAATCGCTGCCTCGCACTCCCTATCAGCCGTACGGCACGGGCATCTACCGGCGAGAGCTCTGCGTCCGCGTCCTGCCCGGCTTCGCTGTGGGCGAGCTCGTGGACGACATGCACCATTTCCGGGCCACGGTGTCGCACGACGGCGAGCGCGTGACGGACGCCGTCGGCGAGGCCGTGCGGGCCCCGTGGACGACCTGTCCGGAGGTCATGGGCCTGCTCGAGCGGCTGCGCGGCATGCCTCTCGAGGGTTCCATGCTCGCCGCCGGACGTTATGCCTCCATGCGCGCCCAGTGCACTCACCTCTTCGACGCCGCCGCCCTGGCCATCGCGCGCGTCGGCCGCGGTGCCGGCGATGTCCGCTATCGCATCGCCGTGCCCGATCGCAGGGACGGGTGCAGCGTCGCCGAGATCGCCCGGGACGGGCAGCCCGTATTCGCGTGGCAGCTCCGTGAGCAGACGATCGAGTCCCCCGCTCCCTTCGCAGGCAGACGCATCAGCGGCGCGGGCTTCGCCCGGTGGGCGGAGCAGGCGCTGGACGCGGATGCGGCGGAGGCGGCTCTCGTGCTGCAGCGCGCCGCCTTCATTTCCATCGGCCGCAGCGTGGACGTGGAGGACTTCCGACGCGCCAGCGACATCCCCGGCATGCCGCGCGGCAGCTGCCACACGTTCTCGGACGGCACGGTCGAGCGCGCACTCCGGATCAGCGGCAGCCTGCGCAACCTGACGCTGCACGAGGGGCCGCTCGCGGAGGCATCGGACGAGACGCCCCAGAACAGCCGACGGGGCGAGTCGGGGACGGGCAGTGTGACATGATCAGCGACCAGCACTGCTGGGGAGGCCCATGTTCCGGCACCACGGCTTCGTCCCGTCCCTCGTGCTCCTGGGCGCCTTCGCGGTCTCGCCTGCGAGCGTCCTCACGCGGGTCCAGCTGAGCGGCCCGCTCTTGGCCGTCGACCCGAACGCGGGTCTCTGCGACCTCGCCACCGGTGTCAGCGTGGGCTCGAGTGCGCAGCCGCCGGGCGAACCCTGCTCGGTGGACCTCACAGCCCAGTCCGGCGTGATCTTCCCGCACGGTGACACGGGGATCGTGGTCTTCCCAGGCGAAGCCATCCCCGAGCCAAGCGCTGCGCTGCTCTTCGCAGTCGGGCTGGTGTTGCTGCAGGCGCGTCGGCGCGCCTGATCGAGCGGCCGGGCTGCCTGCGTTTCATGCGAGCGCGCTGCTGACGGCATCCACCGTGCGCACCAGGAGCCCCGGGTCCGAGTTGTCGAAGAAGTACAGGCACAGGTGCTCGGCGCCAGCCTCCGCGAAGGCCACGGCGTCTGCGGCCGTCTTCGCCGGGTCGTCGGTCGCGATCACGTGGGTGGAGGGGGTGATCTCCGCGGGGTCGCGTCCCACGGCGGCGCAGTGGCCGTGGAGCACTTCGAGCTTGTGGGCGAACTGCTCGGGGGTCCCGCCCGGGAAGTTCCAATCCTCCGCAAAGCGCGCCGCGATGCGCAGCGTCCGCCGCTCCCCCTGCCCTCCGATCGTCAGTGGGGGCCGCGGCTGCTGGATGGGCTTGGGCTCGCAGTAGGCGTCTTCGAGCTGGTAGTGCTTGCCGCGAAAGGTGGTGCGGGTCTGCTCGAGGAGGCTGCAGATTACCTGGCACGCCTCCTCGAGCTGGTCGAGGCGATCGCGCAGCGGAGCGAAGGGGATCCCGTAGGCGCTGGCCTCCTTCTCGTTCCAGCCGGCGCCGAGCCCGAGGTCGAGGCGCCCGCCGGAGAAGACGTCGAAGGTTGCGGCCATGTTCGCGAGGACCGCCGGATGGCGGTACGGGTTTCCCGTCACCATGAGACCGAGGCGCAGCCGGCTGGTTCGCCCGGCCAGGTAGGAGAGCGCGGTCCATCCCTCGAAGCAGGGGCCCGTGGGATCGCCGTAGATCGGATAGAAGTGATCGAAGAGCCAGCCGCCGTCCAGAACCTCGAGCTTCTCGGCCTCGAGCCACATGTCGACGAGCGGCGCCCAGTCCGTCGCGGTCGGCAGCGTCTTGAAGGTGATCCGCTTGACTCGAGCCATCGACGGGATTCTAACCGGTCGGCCGGCCTGCGGAAGAAATGAACGCTGGTTCGCCGCGCCGGGACGAGGCAAGATGGAGAGCCGCCGACGAAGCCATGCCGATCGCCGGCGTGCCGCGCGTCGCCGCGTCGTGAGACGAGCTGACACGAGACGGAAGGAGGAGCTGCCATGGCAGGAGAGGCCGCAACACACCCCGGCACGGACATCAAGATCATCGAAGGCTCCGAGGTCGGGCCCGGGGGCGGGAAGCTCCTCTTCGAGAACGATCGCGTCAAGATATGGGATCTCGCTCTCGAGCCGGGCCAGCGCAACCGCCTGCACACGCACCTGCTCGACTACATCCTGATACAGATCGAGGGGGATGAGGTCTGCGTCGAGCCCCACCCGGACACCCAGGGTGTCTACAACCGGCGCATGGCCCTCGAGGTTCAGCCGGGCGATACCGTGTTCATCGAGAAGAGCGGCAGTGAGGTCGCGGTGAACACGGGCAAGAAGCCCTGGCGCGAGATCTGCATCGAGCTGAAGTAGGCGGGTCGGACGGGTGCTCGCCGAAACGAGGTTCCGCCCCAACCACCGGCAGCGTGCGCGAGGCTTCCCGGGCTTCGCCGTCAGAGAGGTATTCGCATGGGCACTTTCGCACTCACGGGCGGCGCTACGGGAATTGGCGCCGCGCTGAAGGAACAACTGGTCGGCGCGGGCCACTCGGTGACCGTGGTCGACATCAAGCAGGCCGACATCGTCGCGGACCTCTCGACGCAGGAGGGGAGAAGGGCGGCCGTCGAAGGCCTCCGTGCGCGCGCGCCCGAGGGACTCGACGGCTTCGTCCCGCTGGCCGGAATCGGAGCCCACGTAACGCCCGCTTCCCTCATCACCCGGGTGAACTATTTCGGAGTCATCGCCTGTGTAGAGGGCGTGCGCGATCTCCTCGAACGTCGGCAGGGCTCCGTCGTGCTCATCTCGTCGAACTCGGGGCCGGGGCTGGGGCGCCATTCGGAGTATCTGGAGCTGCTGCTGGCGGGAGACGAGAGCGGAGCCTGCGAGCTTATAGACAGGGTGGGCAGCACCGTCGCGTACGCGGGAGCGAAGCTAGGCCTCGCCCGCTGGATGCGCCGCCACGCTGGGGAGTACGTGAAGGCCGGCGTGCGCATGAATGCGGTGGCTCCGGGTGTCACGAACACGCCGATGGTCGAAGGCGCCTTCGAGGACCCGGGGACGAAAGAGGCGATGCATGCCTACGTGGCCCGCATGCCGATGGCGCGCGTCGCGGATCCCACCGAAGTCGCCAATGTGATCCGCTTCCTGCTCGGCCCCGAGGCGAGCTTCGTGTGCGGATCGCTGCTCTTCGTCGACGGAGGGCAGGACGCGTCGGAACGCCCCGACGAGCCCTGACCCGCAGCTTTCACGCGGGCGCCCCTGCAGTGGCAATTTGCTTGACAGCAATGGGCGCAGCGCCCACCGGCGTCGTTGCTGTGTCCGTCCATGCGTGACGGCCCCCCGGCAGCAGTCGGTCGATCAGCGGCACGAACGGCGCAGCGCCCGCCAGTGCCCAGAGCAGGGAGTTGGTCTGGTAGAAGACGAACTGGAGCCCCCACGCGGCGGTGGCGACGCCGCACGCGAAGAGCACGCGGCCGGCGCGCGAGTCCGGGATGGTGCGCGGATCGGAAATCATGAAGAAAGCGAAGACCAGCAGGGCGCCGTTCTGCAGAGCGTGCAGCGGAATCGCGAGTGGATCACCCAGCCACAGGGCGCGCCCGGCGAGCAGCGCCGTCCACGCGCCGAGAAAGGCCCAGGTGATGTCCGAACGTTCGGCGCGGCGCACCACCAGCGTGCCGAGGCCGGCCGCCGCGAAAGCGAAGAGCGCACTGGTGCCCCACTGACCCGCCGAGACCCACACCTCGTCGCTGCAGGCGAGCAGCACGACGATGGCGAGGCACGAGGGGTTGAAGAGGTGCTTGCCGTCGCGGCGAATCGCGAACTTGCTGACGACGGCGATCATCGCAGCCAGTGGCAGCGGCCAGAAAGCGTCGGCGCGCAGCAGCAGCGAGAGCGAGAGGCCGGAGAGCAGGGCGCTGCGCGGGTCGAAGCGCGGCAGGCGCCACAGGCGCGTGCACGCCCACTGGGTGAGGAGCGCGGCGCCCAGCGTGGCGGCGGCGCGCCCCGCGTCCACCTCGAAGTCGAGGCCGAGGGCGCCCCAGGCGAGCAGCGTCAGGAGCACTCCGGTCTGCCAGGGTCTCGGATCGTGTCGTCGTTCCATGCCCCATAGGTCTGCGCGGGGCCCAAACCGGATCACCCGGTTGCGCAACCCCGGAAAGAGAAACCATTCCGCCCGGTTGCGTGAGTCCGCGCACGGCAGGGCGCCTGCCCGCGGCCCATTCGATCTCCTCGGCGAGTGCGGCGCAGGCGAGCAGACAGGGACGGTGTTGCCTTCTTGCTTTTTCAGGGCCTGTCGTCTGAGAAGGCGGGTGTGCGTGGAAAAGGCAAGAAGGCAACACCGTCCCCGCTAGCCGCTAGGTCTGGCCGTGTGGCCTCGGGATCACGCCTCGGGCGTGAAGCGGACGCGCATCTCCTTGATGCCGTCCGCCAGGCTGCTGCGCTGCAGACGCGGGGGCTCGCTGATCTGCATGTCGGGCAGGCGGGTCAGAATCTCGCGGAAGATGCAGTTCAGCTGCATGCGCGCCAGGCTGGCTCCCAGACAGAAGTGCTCGCCGATCCCGAATGTGAGGTGGGGGTTGGGTGCCCGCGTGATGTCGAAGCGGTCGGGGTCGGTGAAGAACTCCTCGTCGCGGTTTGCGGAGCCATAGTAGGTCGCGACCTTCTGGCCCTTTGCGATGGGCACGCCCCGGATCTCGGTGTCCTGGGTCGCGGTTCGGCGCATCAGCAGGATGGGGGGGTGGTAGCGGAGGATCTCTTCGATGGCGCCCGGCAGGTAGCGATCGACGTCGGAACGCAGCAGATCGTATTGGTCGGGGTGCTGACAGAGCAGCCACATGCCGTGGCTGGTTGCCGTGCGAGTCGTCTCGCTCCCCGCCGCGAGGAGCAGGGTGACGAAGCTCGCGATCTCGGCCTCGCCCACCGTGCGCCCCTCGATCTCGCCGTGGATGTACTTGCTGATCAGGGTGTCGTCGGGCTCCTTCCGCTTGCGGGCAGCGAGCTCCTGGGCGTAGAGGAAGGCGGAAGCGGCAGCCGCCTGCTGGGTTTCCTTGTTCGACATCTCCGGGTCTTCTCCGCCGATCATCTGGTTCGACCACTTGAAGATCTTGTGGCGGTCCTCCTCGGGAAAGCCGGCGAGCTCGCAGATGAGAATGAGGGGGAGCACGGCGGCCAGTCCCTCGACGAAATCGCACTCGCCCTGCTTCGCGACACCATCCACGACCCGCGTCGCGTGCTTGCGAATGCGCGGCTCGAGCTGCTTCACCATCTTTGGCGTGAAACCGCGCTGGATCAGGCGCCGATAGCGCACGTGCTCGGGCGGATCCATGTTGATCAGCATGAGGCGGAAACTCGCGAGCTGCTCGGGAGTGTGGTCGGGCAGGAAGACCGTTCCTACGGCGGAGGAGAAGATCTTCGGCGTGCGCGAGACGTCGATCACATCGGTGTAGCGGCTCACCACGAAGAAGCCCTCGAGCATCGGGCCCAGACCGGAGTCCTGGCCGTTCGGTGGGTTCCAGTGGACCGGCGCCTGCTCGCGCAGCACCCGGAAATAGTCGTAGGGTTGACCTGTCTCGAACGAGTCGGGGTTGGCGAGGTCGAGATCACCGGGCTTCATGGACGGTTCTCCTTGGGCGGCGTGGCCGACGGTGCGCGGTAAGCGTTTCGAGCTGTCTCCCGGATGCGCTCACCGCGGGCCCGGGTGAGACGAGGAGGCGCTTCTTGCTTGCCCCGAATTCAATGCCGGCGAAGTGTAGAGGGTGCGGTGAAGCTACTGGATGGGCCACAGGTCTGCTTCTCAGGACAGCGTGCGAGCCTCGCCTGGCCGCCGGCGCAGCCCCGGCAGCGAGAGGCCCGGTGCGGGATGCGGCGGGCTCTCGTGTGGGGTCGTTCTCGAGGCCCCTTGCAGCTAGAATCCAGCGGCGAAGGGCCTCCCGCGAGTCGCGCAACCGGCTGAGTTGGGAGGGGTTTTTCGCGGTGGACGCGTGATGGCCCAGCGCGCAGCCCGAACTCGCAGGAAGTCATGAGTACCGCCGATTCCAGGAACAAGACGGCCGCGCAGGCCGAGGGCGCTGCCGTTCCGGTTCCGGCCGAGGCTCCGCGTTCCAGCGCTCTGGCGGAGAATCTCCGGCGCACCGCCGTCGGCGTCGTCGTTCCCGAAGAGCAGCAGGTGCTGCTGGAGATGACCGAGCATCTGCGCGGCGTTCACGAGGGCACCAAGGAACTGCTGCGGGAGGTGAACCACCGCTATGTGGGCTGGGAGCAGACCATCGAGGATCTGCACCGCCGCGCGATGGGCGACTTCCACTACTACCTGAATCAGGAGCGGACTCCCCAGGCCATCGCGGTTTTCTGTGGGCTCTACGAGAAGATCCTCGACGAGGCTTCGCCGCGGGAGCTGCGCGAATCGGCTTTGCGCCGCTATCTCCAATACCTCGGCAAGGTGGCGTCGGAGTCGGGAGAGCCGCCGCACGCTCTGGATGCTTCGCTTGCGCGTGCGCTGGAGCGACTGGGCGAACTCTGCCGAGGTGACGCAGCGCTGGCGGTGGCGGCATCCTCGGGCCTGCGGCGGCTGGCCGATTCGCTGCTCGCCTCGGAGCGGTCGCCCCAGGCCGAGGCGACTCGGTGCTGTCTCGAGCTACTGGCGGACACGCTTGCCGAGGTCCAGCGCTACTGGCTGGCGCAAGAGGATCCGGAGCAGTGGTGGCGCGATCTGACTCAGGCCCCCGCAGCTGCTGCGCTGCCCGATGCCATTGCGCTCATCTCCCACGCACGGCTGCGCTCCAACCTGGCGCAGCTCGACTCCGCCACGCTCGAGCAGAGGCCGGCGCCCTCCCAGCTGTTGCTCGCGCTCCCCGATGCCGGTCGGATGGAGCGTGCCTATCTGAGTGCCGCTTCCTGCGTCGAGAAGGAGGGGAGGGAAACCTGGCGCAACCGGGTGAGCCGTGTGCGCTGGCTGATCCACGTGCTTGCCGAGGAGGCCCTGCGTGCGGTTCACGAAGAGGCGCTGGCCGAGACGCACCGCGCCTGCGTGCACGCCCTTCGCGAGGCCGATGCTTCGATCGCTACGCCTCTCGTGCGCGAAGTGTTCGCGACGCTGCGCCACGGCGGCCTTTCCGCATCGCCCAGCGCCGTGACTCTGATCTCACGCCTCGGGAGCGAGGTGCTCGCCGCCCGCAACCCCGAATGGACCGATGTTTTCGTAGAGCAGTTGCTGGACTGGGAGTTTGCCTATCCGGTGTTCGCGGGTTTCACCGAGGAGTGGGCGCCCCGGGTGAATCCAGTCCACGTGGGCACGATCCGCGCCTTTCTGAGCCTGATCGAGACGGATCCCGAGGCCACGCAGCCCCTGCTGGCTGCGTTGGTGGTGCATCTCACGCTGGGGGGCGTTTTTCTCGCAGATACAGACATCTTCCAGCGCGATGTTTCGAAGCTCCTGCGCAGCCCCCTGACTCCGATCTACCACCCCGTGAAGCACCTGCTGCGTTTGCTGCCCGTATACTTCGATGAGATCGGAGCCGAGGGCGAGCTGCGCGAAGTGTCCTCCGGCGTCGACGAGATCACCTCACGCAGGGATCCCCTCTGCCACTTCGTGCGCAAGCAATGCCACGTGGAGAGCAATCCGGAGGTGGTGGGCCTCGTGGAGGCCACCGCGCGTTTCTGGGCTACGGGCCAGCGCGAGAGCTTGCAGCGTTATGTTCCGCCCCGCCTCTACGCGTCGCTCGACGGCAACGATCCGCTCTACACGGGTGTGTCCGCGGTGCTCGGCGAACTGCTGGGAGGCGATTCGCTCGAGGCGCTATTCGCCCTCGGTGAGGATGTCATCGAGACGCGACTGGCCGAGATCGAGGTGGGCGAGGAAGCGGATCGAAAGAAAGTGCAGCTGCTCTTGCGGCTACGCCAGCTGATCGGCAGCAAGTACGAGCTTCGTCACGACGACGTGCTCGAGCGCCTCGAGGCCTTCCGCCGCGTACCGGGAGAGCGGGTCGCCGCCCTGCGCACCGCGCTGGAGACCGATGATCTGGAAGGGGCCCTGGACGCCGCCCTCACGATTCTCGAAGAGCTCAAGGATTTCGTCCTGGTCGGCGAGGCCAGCGAGGCCCACGAGCAGATCTATCGCAAGCGCCACATTGCCGTCGGCATCCCCAGCCTGTACGGATCCTACCGTGAGGAGAAGTTCGAGGCGGTGGGCCTCGGCTTCCGGTTGGAGTCTCTGGCCAGTGTGCTCTTCGACCGGATGTTCGCCACGGCGAACCTGCAGTGGATCACGCGTGACGTGATGCAGCGGGTTCTGGCCTGGCTGCACATGTTGCGCCGTGCGTTGAAAATCGACGGCTGCAGCGCACGCGGGCTCTCCACCGGCATCTCGCTGCTGGAGCAGGCCATCGATGCCCGGCCGGCGGACGTCGAAGAATACGCAAACATCTTTCAGGTTCTCTCGCGCGGCATCAAACAGTTGATCCAGATCCGCTTTCTCGATGTCTACGAGGATGTCCTGGATCGGACGTTGCCGCGCATGCTGGCGCGCGGTGTGCCCACGCCGGAGGTCGGTGCGCCCCAGCACCAGACACCGCTCGAGGTGTCCGAACGTTTCTTGCGCGATCTGATCGCGAAGAGCTTTGGCCTGCAGCAGGTCGACCGTCTGGTGGGCCGCGTGTTGCGCAGCCTGGTGCGAGCCCGGGACGAGCTGACGCCGGAAGCTTCCAGCTTGCTGATGGGGTACGACGTTCGTCGAAGCTGTGTGCCGATCGGACCGGAACCGAGCGACCACGACGGTGCCTTCTACCAGGGAAACAAGGGCTACATGTTGCGGCGTCTGGCTCGCTACGGCCTGCCGATTCCCGATGGCTTTATCCTCACCACCGAGGTATTCCGCTGCCGCGCGGCCATCCTGGCCTGTCCCGAACTGCTGGATGGGCTGAAGCAGATTCTGAAACGCGAGGTGGGGCGCATCGAGCGCCTGTCGGGCCGCGGCTTCGGTGACCCGGACAATCCCCTGTTGCTCTCGGTGCGCTCGGGTTCCCCCATGAGCATGCCTGGAATGCTGGATACCTTCCTCAACGTCGGGATCACCGCAGCCACCGCCGAGGGATTCGGGCGCCGCACGGGCAGCCCCTGGGCGGCCTGGGACACCTACCGCCGCTTTCTCCAGCTCTACGGCATGGCCTGCGGGATCGACCGCGCCGTCTTCGACGCCCTGATGCGGCAGGCCAAGCAGAGCCACGGGGCGGAGAAGAAGGCGGAGCTCGACCCGGAGAGCATGCGCGAGCTGGCCATGGGCTACCGGCAGCTGCTGCTCGACCACGGAGTCTCGGTCGCCGACGAACCCTTCGAGCAACTGGTGGCGTGCGTGGACATGGTGATGCGCTCGTGGAACTCGGAGAAGGCGCGCATCTATCGCGAAGAGGTGCAGATCGCCGATGCCTGGGGAACCGCGGTGACGGTCCAGAGCATGGTCTATGGCAACCTGAGCCGCCGCGCCGGCACCGGCGTGGTCCTGACCCATCAATCGCGCACGGGCTCGGTCGCCGTGAGCTTGCGTGGAGACTTCGTCGTGCAGGGACAGGGCGACGACGTGGTGAGTGGCCTGGTGGAGACGTTTCCCATCAGTGCCGACGAGCGGCCTTCTCCCGTATCGCTCGAGCGGGACTTTCCAGCCATCCATGCGGCGCTCACTCGTTATGCCGATCTGCTGATCAACGACCGCGGGATGTTCCATCAGGAGATCGAGTTCACCTTCGAGAGCGAAGACCCGAAGGATCTCTACGTGCTCCAGACTCGCGATTCCGTCATGTCCTCGGTCTCCTCGGTGCCCACATTCGTGGCCAGCCAGGCGTTGGAAGCGGCCAAGGTGGCGACGGGGATCGGTGCGGGAGGCGGGGCCCTCTGCGGCCGCGTGGCGCATCGAGCCGAGGATCTGGAGACGTTGCATCGGCGCTTTCCGGACGAGCCGATCATCCTTCTGCGTCCCGACACGGTGCCCGAAGATGTCCCGCTGGTCTTGCGCACCGAAGGGATGGTGACGGCGCTCGGCGGAGCGACCAGCCACGCAGCCCTGGTCGCCCAGCGGCTGGGACGCACCTGTGTGGTGGGTTGCCGACAGCTCGAGGTGCACGAGGGAAGGGGTCATTCCCACATCGCCGACCACATCGTTCGGACGGGGGACCTGCTCTCGATCAACGGGATCGACGGCTCGATCTACCTGGGACAGCACCCCACCAAGACGGTTCGCCGCGAGCGGCTCGTGTGAGGAGTGAAGAGAAGTCATGAAGGGCGACGGATTCGCTGGGACCACGCTGGGAATCAACGGCCTGGGCCGCATCGGAAAGCTCACGGTCTGGCACCACGCGGCGCGAAAGCATTTCTCGGCGCTGGCGGTAAATGTGGGCCGCGAGATCGGCCGCGATCTCGAGGCGGTGTGCGGCCTGATCGAGAAGGACTCCAGCTACGGCAGCATCCACCGCTTCCTGTTCGGGGTGGACGCCGAGCCCTGCGTGCGGATCCTGGATCGAGGGGCGCGCCGGCTCGAGGTGGCGGGCATGCCGGTCACCCTGCTGCAGGAGGCCAGGAACCCGCGTGACATCGGCTGGCGAGAGCAGGGTGTGCGCGTGGTGGTGGACGCCACCGGCACATTCAGCGATCCCACCAGCCCGCCCGACGATCCGCGCGGCAGCCTGCGGGGCCACCTGGAGGCCGGGGCGGAGAAGGTGCTGAACAGCGCCCCCTTCAAGGTGAAGGACGAGGCGCAGCCACTCCCCGAGGATGCCCTGACCCTGATCTACGGCTGCAACCACGACATCTACGATCCCATGCGCCATCGCGTGATCTCGGCGGCTTCGTGTACCACCACGGCCCTCGCGCACATGGTGAAGCCGCTGCTGGACCATCTGCACGACTCGGCGCTGATGACGGCGTCGATGAGCACGGTGCACGCCGCCACCAATAGCCAGATGGTCCTCGACAACGTGCCCCGGGCGGGGGCGAAGGACCTGCGCAAGAGCCGGAGTGTCCTGAACAACATCATCCTCACCTCGAGTGGCGCCGCCCGCACTCTGGAGGAAGTGCTGCCGGAGATCGCCGAGATCGGCTTCATGGCCGACTCGGTGCGCGTCCCCTTGTCGACGGAATCCTTGATCATCCTGAACGTCACCTTCCAATCGCGGATCGAGGGAGGGCGCAGTGCCATCGACGGGGATGCGCTGAACGAGATCTATCGTCTGGCCGCCTCGGGTGCCCAGAAGGGGAATGTGGTCTACAGCGAAGAGCAGAACGTGGCGGCGGACGTGAAGGGAATGCGCGCGGCCGTGGTCATCGAGTCGGTCGAGACCCATACGCGCACGGGGTTCGTGGAAGTGGATCTGGCTGGGGTGCCGGGGCTCGACTCCGCCGCACTGGCGGACCTGCACGCGACGCGGATCCGGGTGCCGGTGACCCATGCCAAGATCTTCGGCTGGTACGACAACGAGTACGGCAGCTACACGAACCTGCTGGGCGACCTTGCGGTGCACGTGCACCGCAACCTGCCCTGAGCGCCTCGCGCCGGGCCTCGACGGTTCAGTCGCGTTCGCGTCCCGCGCGCTTGCGGCGCGGGCGTGCGAGGCGTCCGATGCGTTTGCTGCTCAGGTGCCCGGCCTCGTGGAGCCAGCGCAGCGTATCCTCGAACGTCTCCTCCAGCGGGCGGAAGGAGACGCCGAACTCCGCCAGGGTCTGGCTGCTGTCGGCGCCCGGCCAGCGGCTCGCGTACTCCATCGCCACTCCATCGCCTCGGCCGTGAGCGGCACGCCGAGATCGACCCAGCGCTGAACCTCGTCGCCGAGCCGTCCGAGCCAGCGCACGAGCCGGCCGTCGACGGAGAGGCGTGGGGTCCAGTTGCCGGTGAGCCTGTCGAGCCTGGTGCACACCTGCGCCCAGGTGAGGTACTGCCCGGCGGTGACGTGGCGTCCCGGTGCGGGCTCGGCCTCGAGCAGCGCGACGTGGATCGCGGCGAGGTCGCGTACGTCGATTGCCTGCATTCCGCCGGCAGAGGGGATGAGCCGCGGAAGCTCCATGAGCATCTTCAGGCCCTGATTGCCCTCGGAGAGGCCCGGGTCGCGTGGGCCGATCACCTGCAGCGGGTAGACCGTGCGCACGCACACGCCGGCTTCCTGGAGGCCG
>JAFDDG010000158.1 GCA_019310965.1 Deltaproteobacteria bacterium | reverse complement strand
CCGCTCCTCCAGCTCGCCCCGCGCCGCGCCGTCCCCGACCAGCAACAGGCACACGTCATCGCGGCCCGCGTCGCGAAGCCGGCGGGCCGCGCGCAGGGCGACGTCGAGCGCCGCTGCCATCCCGATCGTTCCCACGTAGGCGCAGACACTGCGCTCGCCGAGCCCGTACTCGGCGCGCACCGCGGCGCCATCCACATCCGGCCGAAAAAGCGCGCGGTCTACGCCGTTGGGCACCAGGTGGATAATCGCGGCGGGCACGCCCTTCTCCTCCAGCTTGCGCCGATAGCCCTCCCCCACCGTCACCACCCGGTCCGCCGCCGCGTAGAGCCGCAGCTCGAGCCACTCGAGCAGCCGGATCCAGCGCGATTCGGCCAGCGCGCCCACCGCCACGATCGACTCGGGCCAGAGATCGCGGATCTCGAGAACGAAGGGCAGACGCCGCAGCTTCGCGACCAGAACTCCCGCCCAGCCGCAGAAGAACTGGGGCGAGGTCGCGATCACCACATCCGGCCGCCGCACCCGCAGGCCCGCGAGCGTCCCGGTGAGCATGAAGGAGACGTAGTTGAGGATGCGCCGCAGCGTGCCCGCGTTGGCTGCCAGCCACGTCCAGACGCGCACCACCTCGACTCCGTCCACCTCCTCGCGCTGCTGCCAGCGGTTCTCGTAGCCCTCGTAGACAACGCCGCTCGGCACGTTCGGCGCACAGGTCACGACCGTCACGTCGTGGCCTGCGCGCACCCAGCGCCGCGTGAGCTGGCGCACGCGCGTCGCCGGCGCGTTGCCCTCCGGGTAGAAGTAGTGAGTCAGAAAGAGGATCCGCATCGGACTCGCGTCAGAGAGGAAACCGGACACCATCCACATCGGCGCCGGAGGCCAGATCGTACCGAACGTTCCGGGCGCCGTTGGCGATGCAGAAGCCCGACTCCAGACGCGCGCCGCGCGCCGTGAAGCACAGCGCCCGGGAATCTCGGGCCACCCCGAACTCCGGAAAGTGGCACGAGGGCTCCAGCTCGAGCCGGCCCTCCCCGGCGAAGCACACCACGCAGCTTCCCCCCGGATAGCTCACGCGCACGCTGCGCTCTTCGACCGCGTCGATGCTGCAGGCGGGATGCAGGTGCAGGCGCGTGCGTGCCGCGACCGGCCGTCGCGAGCTCACGCGGTCGCGGACCAGCAGCACACCCTGGGGATGCCAGCGAAAGCTCCGGCGGTGCCGCGGCGCCCCAGCGAGGCGTTCGTAGCCGTCGTGCCAGGCCTCGAGCGCAAACCCCTCGCCCTCGGAGCGCCAGTCCACATCCCGGGGTCTGCCGCGGCGAGCGACGCGGAAGGCGCCCCAGAACTCGCACTGGTCCTCGCCCTCGATCTCGAGAGTGTTGTGGGCGGCCGTCGAGCGACACCGCCTCCGCTTCTCGCCGCTCTCGTAGTCGAAGACACGGCGCGGCATCGCAGACCACGTAGTGCCCCGCCGCGCTCCGGGCACCGAAATAGCCCGTGTCGCGCAGGGCAAAGGGGCCGGGCGACGGCTCCGCCGCGCCGAGCTCGGCCGGTCGATTGGCGATGCCGAAGGCGCTGTCGTTGAGCAGTGCGATCTCTCCGTCGGGGTGGGTGAGATGAGCGAGCGCGCTGAGCGAGCGGGCGAGCGGCGCGCCCACGCACTCGACGAGCCCGGCATCGCCCGTCCACGCCAGCGCGCGCAGCACCCAGACAACGCGCGCCTGGTAGAGCGCAGAGCGCTCGAAGTGCCCGCCGTCGGGGAGAACCTGTTCCGGGAGCTGGCGCTCGAGCAGGCCGACGCCGAGCCGACGCCAGCGATCGGCAGCCGGGCCCTCGAAGCAGGCCCCGACGAAGGCCAGGGCACCGGCGTTCTCGAAGAGGTGGTTGCCCAGCAGGTGACGCTCGAGGTGCGCGGCGAGCCACTCCGCCTGCCGGTAGATCGAGCCCCAGAGCGCCTCGCACAGCTCGGCATCGGCCAGCGTCTCCCGGCGATGCCGGTCGTAGAAGTAGGCGCACCAGGTCTCGAGCCGCAGCGACACCGGATAGGGCTCCCACCCGGTGCGCCCCCGGGCCAGAGCGTGGCGCGCGATCCAGTCGCGAGCGACGGCGGCCCCCTCGGCAAAGGGGAGCGCCCAAAGCCACTCGAAGTAGTGCAGGTTGTAGACCCAGAGCCGCGGCAGCCCCGCCGGCTCCCAATCGCCGGGCGGAAGCCCCAGGCTCTCGGTCCGGTTCAGGAAGACGAACTCGCCGGCAGCGAGTGCCTGCGCGCGATTGCGTCGGGCACCCGGCTCGAGCCACTCGCCCTCGGGCTGCCAGCGAACGCCGGGAAAGGCCGGAATCGGCCGGCGGGCGAACGCGTCGACGCGCTCCAGGCGCCCGCCGATGCGGTGGCCCAGCTGTGCCACCAGCTGACCCGGCCGCAGCCAGCGCAGCGTATGCCAGAGCTGATTGAC
>JAFDDG010000142.1 GCA_019310965.1 Deltaproteobacteria bacterium | reverse complement strand
TTTTTGCATGCGCGTCGCTCCCCTCTGGCCGCCCGGCTGGTCGGCCCTGTGGGTCGGGCTCGCCGCCGTTTCCTTCGCCGTGACGGCCAGCGGAAACGACTCGCAGGACTCTGCTGATCCCTTCGATTCGCTCAGCTCTGCGGTGCACGTGCGCGGCATGACCTTTGTTGGTAGCCGCGAAAGCGTAAACGAGTTCGTGGTTCGCGCGGCCCGGGGCGTCTTCGTGCCGGGAACCCGGCTCGCTCACCTGCAGCAGGTCGACGTGGTGGCCGCCGAGGGGCTCGACGGTCAAGACTTCGCGGTGCGCTGCGACCGAGGCGAGCTGAATGTCGAAACCAGTGATTTCTTCGCGGAAGGCAACGTCAGGGGCAGTATCGCGGACGGCCGGAGCTACACCGCGCCGTGGGTGCGCTACGACCACGAGAAGGCTCTCCTCTTCACCGACGCGCCCGTCGTGATGCACGATTCGACGGGTACGTTTCGTGGCGACGGGTTCCGCTACTTCGTACACAAGCGGCATTTCCGCCTGCTCGGCAACGTGAGCCTGGTGCAGACGCCATGAAGCCCACCCGCCTGATGCTGCTGCTCGCCACACCGGTGCTGCTCGCTTGCGCGGCCGCCCACGCCACCGCCGAAGAAGCGGCCCGCCCGCCCGCGTCGCCGGAGGAGGCCCCGCCGGACGAGGCGCCGCCCGACGCTGGCGCATTGCCCGCCAATCCGTTCGGCTTCAGTGTGAACGGCGGGCCGCTCACCATCAACTCCGAGGAGCTCGATGTGGACGACCGGGACGGACGCCGCACGATCGTCTTCCGCAAGCACGTCGAGGCCCGGCAGGGCGATCTGCTGGTGACCTGCGAGCGGCTCGAGGCTCTGTATCCGGCCGGGTCGAACCAGCCCGACCGGTTGGTGGCGACCATCGACGTGTCGCTGACCCAGGGCGACCAGCAGGTCTGGTGCGACGAGGCGGTCTTTGACCGGGGCCAGCAGAAGCTCTTCTGCCGGGGCAACGGCCGCTTCCTGGATGGCGACGACGAGATGCGCGGGCGTGAGATCGAGATGGATCTGAGGCGGGAGACGGTTCGAGTGCGGGGCGATGCCCGGGTCGTGATCCACGACGATGGACCCGCGAGCCCTGCGCCGGCGTCGGGGGCGCCGTGACCACGCTGAGTGGTCATGGCCTGTGCAAGCGCTACGGGGACACCGAGGTGGTGCATTCCGTGGATCTCGATGTGCATCCGGCCGAGGTCGTCGGGCTACTCGGCCCCAACGGCGCCGGCAAGACCACGACCTTCAACATGCTGGCGGGTGGTGTGAATCCGAACTCGGGCCGGGTCTGTCTCGGCGATGCCGAGATCACGGATCTGCCGATGTACCGGCGAGCGCGTCTCGGCATCACGTATCTCCCGCAGGAACCCTCGATTTTCAGGAAGCTTTCTGTCGCCGACAATGTGAACGCAATTCTGGAGACCGTCGAGCCGAACCGCAGTGTGCGCCGCGAGCGCCTGCGAGAGCTATTGGGAGAGCTCGGATTGGCCGACAAGGCCAATAGGAGAGGAGATACTCTCTCGGGAGGTGAACGGCGCCGTGTCGAGATTACCCGGGCTTTGGTGCTCGATCCGAAGTTCATGCTGTTGGACGAGCCCTTCGCCGGGATCGATCCGATCGCGGTGCACGACATCCAGGAGATCATCGAGCAGCTCAAGAAGAAGGGTATCGGTGTGATCATCACGGATCACAATGTCAGGGAGACGCTCTCGATCTGCGATCGTGCGTACATCTTGAAGGGCGGCACGATCATCAAGCAGGGCATGCCCGAGGAGATCGCCGCGGACGCGCAGGTTCGCGAGATCTACCTCGGCGACAAGTTCAGTCTGGTGTAGGGCAATGGCACTCGAGCTCAAACAACAGCTGAAGCTGACTCAACAGCTGGTGATGACGCCGCAGCTGCAGCAGGCGATCAAGCTGTTGCAGCTGTCGCGGCTCGAGCTGGTGAGCCTCGTGCAGCAGGAGCTCGAAGAGAACCCGGTCCTCGAAGAGGCGCAAGAGGGCGAAGAAACGCAGGAGGGTGGCGAGCACGCCGACAGCCCGGATCTCCTGGATGCCAACGCCCCGGCGCCCGAGGAAGGTGCTGGCGATGCCGCGCCCGGTGAGGAGGCTGCCAGCGTCCCCGATGCCCCGCCGGAGGGTGCGGCTGAGCCGGAGCCGACGGATGCCGACAAGATTGCGGATGTCGACTGGCAGGATTACCTCGACGCGTATCCGCAGACCGGCATGCGCGAAGTCCGCGGCGAGGACGATCGCCCGCCGTTGGAGGCGACGCTCACCCGGCGCACGACCCTGGCCGAGCACCTGCTCTGGCAGCTCCAGCTCGAGTCCACCCCGGGTGACGAGGTCGCCGCCGCCGAGTGCATCGCGGGCAATCTCGACGAGCGGGGCTATCTGTGCTCCACGGTCGAGGACATCGCGAAGCAGGCCGGTGTGGAGATCGACGTGGCCGAGCGAGCTCTGGCCCTCGTGCAGGCGTTGGACCCCACGGGCGTCGCCGCCCGGGACCTGCAGGAATGCCTGACGCTCCAGGCGCGGACGCTCGGCATCACCGATCCGATCGTGCTGCGCATCCTCGACGAGGCGCTCGATCCGCTGGTTCAGCGGGATTTCCGCAAGGTGGCTCGCGAGCTCGGCATCAGCATCGAGGAGGTCGCCCTTGCGGCCAAGGTGATCGGGCACCTGGAGCCGCGGCCCGGTCGCAACTTCGGCGGCGATGAGCCCGTCTACATCGTACCCGACATCTACGTCTACAAGATCGGTGACGAGATGCACGTGGTGCTGAATGATGACGGGATGCCGCGGCTGCGGGTCAGCAATCTCTACAAGGAGGTGCTGGCACGGGGCGGGAAGGGCGGGAAGGTCGAGAAGGACACTCGCAACTACGTTCACGACAAGGTGCGCTCGGCAATGTGGCTGATCAAATCGATCCACCAGCGCCAGCGCACCATCTACAAGGTGATGCAGAGCATCCTCAGATTCCAGCGCGACTTCTTCGACAAGGGCATCGAGTACCTGAGGCCGCTCAATCTGCGCGACGTTGCCGACGACATCGAGATGCACGAGTCGACCGTGAGCCGCGTCACGACGAACAAGTACGTCCACACGCCCCAGGGCATCTTCGAGCTGAAGTACTTCTTCAACTCCAGCATCAACAAGCTCGACGGTAATACGGTTGCCAGCGAGAGCGTCAAGGATCGGATCCTCCACCTGATCAAGAACGAGGATTCGCGGCGGCCGCTCTCGGACCAGCGCATCGCCGAAATGCTGCGGGTGCACGACATCAACATTGCACGCCGGACGGTTACGAAATATCGGGAAGCCCTGAACCTGCTGTCCTCGACGAAGAGACGTCAGATCGGCTGACCGGCCGCAGGCGAGCGGGAGCGGATGGGCTAGCCTCCTCCTCCTTGCGCCCCTGCTCGGGAGATCCCTCAATGAAGATCATGGACATCCTGGTCAAGGAAGCCGTGATCCTGGACCTCGGTGTCCGGTCCAAGCGAGACGTGCTCTCAGAGATGGCCAACGCCCTGGCGAAGGTCGAGCCGCAGATCGAGGCGGAGAAGCTGATCGAGGTGCTGCTGGAGCGCGAAGCGCTGCAGAGCACCGGGATCGGAGAGGGAGTCGCCATCCCCCACGGGAAGATGGTGGGGCTCGATCGCCTGGTTGCTTCCTTCGCCCGCAGTCCGCAGGGCATCGATTTCGACTCGATTGACGGCCAGCCCACCCAGCACTTCTTCCTGCTGGTGGTGCCGGAGCACTCCGGCGGTCAGTACCTGAAGGCGTTGGCGCGAATTTCCCGCTTCTTCCGCGACCCGGCCTTTCGGGAGAAGCTCGGCGCCGTCGAGACGCTCCACGATGTCATCGATGCGATCGACGAAGAGGACGCGAAGCTCTAGCGGCGTGTTGAGCGTGGCGCTCGGGGGGGGCCAGGCATGACGATTCACGGCGCTCTGGTCTCTGTGCGCGGCGTTGGAGTTCTGCTGCTCGGTTCCAGCGGGGCCGGCAAGAGCGAGTGTGCCCTCGAACTGATCTCCCGGGGGCATCGCCTGGTTGCAGATGACGTCGTCGAATTGCACGTGTCCGAGAGCGGCGCGCTGCTCGGCCGGTCTCCGGAGCGAATCCGCCATCACCTGGAGATTCGTGGCCTGGGCATCCTGTACGTTCCGGATCTCTACGGTCCCGATCGCGTACTCGACGAGACCGGGGTCGATCTGGTCTGCCGCATCGAGCGCTGGCGGGCCGAGGGCGACTTCGACCGGGTGGGTCTCGACCCGGATTGGGAGGAGCTGTGTGGCGTCAAGCGGCCGAAGCTCTTGCTGCCGGCGCGCCCGGGAGCCAGCATGGCGACCATCGTCGAGGTGGCGGCGCTGGAGCACCGGCGCCGACAGCTCGGCGGCGAGAGCGCGGCTCGGCGGCTGGACACGGCGTTGCGGCGCGACCTGGAGGCCCAGTGAGCGCCGCGCAGCCGCAGGTGGTGTTTCTGGCGGGCCTGTCCGGCAGCGGCAAGACCACCGCCATGGCGGCACTCGAGGACCTGTCGTTCTACTGCGTCGACAATCTGCCGGCGCAGCTCGTCGAGCAGTTCCTGCACTTGTGCAAGCAGGGCGATCCGCCCATCACGAAGGTCGCACTGGCGGTGGATACCCGAGAAGCACAGTTCTTGACCGAGGTGCCCGCCGCGGTGAAGCGGTTGCGCCAGACCGGCATCGATGTCGTGGTGATCTACCTGGACTGTGCCCAGGAGGTGCTCGAGAAGCGCTATCGGGAGACGCGCCGGGTGCATCCCCACGCGCCCGCGGGCACCGTGGCGGCGGGCATCGAGAGGGAGCGTAAGCTGCTGGCGGAGCTCGCCGGGCTGGCCGATCACGTCGTCGATACCTCGAGCCTCAACGTCCACGAGCTCAAGGCCGACGTGATGCGGCGTCTGGCCGGCGGGACCCGTTCCACCGTGGTGAATCTGGTGTCCTTCGGTTTCCGCTATCCGTCGCCTCAGGCCGCGGAGCTACTCTTCGATGTGCGCTTCCTGCCGAACCCGTACTTCGAGGAGGCGCTGCGCCCGCTCTCCGGGCGCGACCCGGCAGTGGCGGCCCATGTGCTGGAGAGCGAGCGCGGCGCCGAGCTGATGCGACATCTCGGGAGCCTGCTGACGTTCTTGCTGCCGCTGTACGATCAAGAGGGGAAGGCGTACCTCACGATTGGCGT
>JAFDDG010000034.1 GCA_019310965.1 Deltaproteobacteria bacterium | reverse complement strand
ATATCAGCAGCTGCGCCGACGTTGTGCGGCAATTCCGAGCAGACCAAGACCGAGCAGGCTCGCCGTGGCGGGCTCCGGCACGATCGCGCCGAAGGTGATGTCCGCCTTGACGACCAGGTCCTCGGACTCACCGAACGCCGCGCCGGGGAGCACCGCGAGGGTGATTCCCGTCATGGTCATGGTCATGGCGCCCAGATTGATGGTGCCGTTGATGACGGAGTTGTCCTGGAACGGAACGCTCGCGCTCGTGGGCAACGGCAGGCCGCTGGTGTGCGAGGCCGTGTAGTCGCCGTCGATGTCGAGCGGGAACGCTGCGAAGTCGAATTGGCCGGGGCCGGTCGACACACCGAAGACCGTGGTGAAGCCGGGGCCGGGCATGATCGAGGCCGCATCGATGGTGAACTGGTTGTAGCCGCCGTACGCGTTGGTCGTGCCGATGATGCCCGTGGGAGCGACATTGATCAGCAGGTCGACGACCTCGATCGTGGCGTCGTCGAACTCGATGAACGAGCCGATGAGCCCGACCGTCGTTGCGCCGAGGATCGGTGTGCCGCTGATGGCCGTGTCCGCGGTGACGACGGCCTGACCAGAGGTAAAGTTGTAGACGACCGGCGCGGCAGCAGCCGGCCCGGCAATCAGAAGGGCCGCCAACGACCCAAACAGCAGCAGCTTTCGCATGGCTTCCAGCTCCAGTTCCCCTGGGGGGCATTCTCTCCTGCTGGAGAGCCTGCCCCGCCCACTTGGAGCGGAAGGCTCCCCTTCCCGCAGCCACCTTACTGCAATCTGCGTTCCATTTGTGGCGGAATTCTGCGCCTCCACGGGAATGTCAATCAGAGCAGGGGGATGTGGCGTTCTCCCGGTTCGCCCCGCACGGCCTCCGTTGAGCGGGCGAGGAACGCGAGTTCCGAAAGTGGGAAAAGCCGTTCCTATTCGAGCGGTTTCCAGTCTTCGCCCCAACATCGGGCACGGGCCTGGCGCCGGCCGGTCCGGGAGCGTGCAGGCAGCCACGCCCACCCCAGAAGTGGCCCTCTCAGCCGCCACTGGCCTCGCTTTCTGATGTTCTCGCGCATGGATAGATGGACGGCGTTCCACTGGCTGCTGGGGGCACTGCTGGGCGCCTCGCGTGCCGGCCGGCCGTGCTCTCGCGGGCTTCGACACTGCGCCGGATTCCCGCAGCTCGACGCTGCGGTGGGGCCGCGGGTGCAGATCGCGAGCTGCTAGCATCCGCGCCCCGTGCCGGAATTCGTCTTCACCATGCAGGATCTTCGCAAGGTGGTCGGGCAGGATCGCGTGATCCTCGATGACATCACACTGGCGTTTCTGCCCGGCGCCAAGATCGGCGTGATCGGCGGCAATGGCGCCGGCAAGAGCAGCCTGCTCAAGATCATGGCCGGGGTGGATACCGATTTCGTCGGCGAGGCGCGGCCGTCGCCGGGTGTGCGCGTGGGCTGGCTTGCGCAGGAGCCGGAGCTCGACCCCGGGAAGGACGTGCGGGGAAACGTGGAAGAGGGCGTCGCGGAGACCCGCGAGCTGCTGACGCGCTTCGAGGCGGTCAGTGCGAAGTTTGCCGAGCCCCTCGAGGATGAGGAGATGGACGCCCTGCTCGAGGAGCAGGCGAGGCTGCAGGACGCCATCGACGCGGCGGATGCCTGGGAGCTCGATCGCAGGCTCGAGGTCGCGATGGACGCCCTGCGTGTGCCGCCGGGAGACCAGTCCGTCGAGAGCTTGTCCGGCGGCGAGCGCCGACGCGTGGCGCTGTGCCGGCTGTTACTCCAGAAACCCGACTTGTTGCTGCTCGACGAGCCGACCAACCATCTCGATGCCGAGTCCGTCGCGTGGCTCGAACGCCATCTCCAGGAATACCCGGGCACGGTCGTGGCCATCACGCACGATCGCTACTTCCTGGACAACGTCGCCGAGTGGATCCTCGAGCTGGACCGCGGCCGCGGCATCCCGTGGAAGGGCAACTACTCTTCCTGGCTCGAGCAGAAGGAGAAGCGCCTCTCCGTCGAGGGGAAGCAGTCCTCGGCGCGGCGGCGCACCCTGCAGCGCGAGCTCGAGTGGGTGCGCATGGCGCCGCGGGCGCGTCAGGCCAAGAGCAAGGCGCGCATCAAGGCCTACGAGGAGCTCGCGTCGAACCAGGAGCAGCGCGCTCTGGATTCCGCCGAAATCTCGATCCCGCCCGGGCCGCGCCTCGGCGAGGTGGTGGTCGAGGCCGAGAAGCTGCGCAAGGGCTTCGACGACAAGCTGCTGTTCGACGAGCCCTCGTTCAGCCTGCCCCGCGGCGGCATCGTCGGCGTGATCGGTGCCAACGGCGCCGGCAAGACCACGCTGTTTCGGATGATCGTCGGCGAGGAGAAGCCGGACTCCGGCAGCCTGCGTCTCGGCGACACCGTCAAGCTGGCGTACGTCGATCAGAGTCGGGCTGCCCTGGACGGCGAGAAGCGTGTCTGGGAGGTGATCAGCGGCGGGGAGGAACGGCTTCGCATCGGCAATCGCGAGATCAACGCTCGTGCCTACGTGGCCACCTTCGGTTTCAAGGGCAGCGACCAACAGAAGCTGGTGAGCCAGATCTCCGGCGGCGAGCGCAACCGCGTCCACCTGGCTCGCACGTTGCTCGCCGGCGGCAACGTCCTGCTGCTCGACGAGCCCACCAACGCACGATCGCTGGTTTCTCGATCGCATCGCGACGCACATTCTGGCTTTCGAGGGCGACAGCCACGTCGAGTGGTTCGAGGGCAACTACCAGGACTACGAGAAGGACCGCAAGCGGCGACTGGGGGCGGATGCCGACCAGCCCCACCGCATCAAGTACCGACGCATCGACGCCTAACGACGGCTGACTTCTTTTGGCTGGAGTTTCGCCGCGCGAACCGCCAGGTCGTGGCCGCGCTGGGTTTCGCGCAGCAGCGGATGTTCTGGCATGAGATTCGGCTGGAGCAGGTCGAGTGCGCGCTGGTAGGCGCTCACCGCCTGCTTGGGGTCGTTGCGCACCATGTAGAGATGCCCGAGAGCGCTCCAGGTGCGCCCATTGCCCACGGGGTCGCGCGTGCCGCTCGCTTCGTGTACCGCCAGGGAGCGGCGCAGCATGCTGTCTGCGCGATCGAGCTTGCCGGCCTCGATGAGCAACATTGCGAGCCCGTCGAGGGTTTCCGAGAGCTCGGGATCGTCGCCGCGCAGAATTGCCTCGCGCAGCGTCAGTGCCTGCTCGTAGCTGGTTCTGGCGGCTTGTCGCTCGCCGGCGCGTGCCAGGGTGTGGGCTCGTTCCGTCAGCAGCCGTCCGATCAGCGCGTGCTTGGGGCCGTAGGCCTCCTCGAGGAGTTCGAGGGCACGGACGTAGTGGGCGATCGCCTCCCGGTGGCGTCCGAGCTGGTCGGTGACCGAAGCCAGGTTGGCGACCATGGCGCCCAGCTCCCGCGGGCTGGCGTTCTCCTGGCTGTCGAGCAGCGCGATGCCGCTCCGGTAGAGCGGCTCCGCCTCGACGAGACGTCCCTGGTGGACCATGCAGTCCGCTCGCCCGCCGATGGCGAACGCCAGAGCGCTCGGCTTGCCCGGCTCGGCGCGCTCGAGGATCGCGATCGCGTCCACGTAGAGCTCGTTGGCCTTGGCGTAGAGTCCCATCTCGAGATTCAGCGTCGCCAGGCCGATCAGCGGCCGCGCGAGCTCCGCGTCGCCCGCCGGCAACACCCGCTTCGCATCTGCCAATAGACTCTCGTAGCCGCGCATGGCGGCGTCGTAGTTGCCCTGGGCGGCCAACGCGGCGGCGGCGTTATGGCGCGCGCGCAACGTCGAGCGATGCCGCGGGCCGAGCTCCTGCTGCAGCAGCGGCACGGCGCGTTCGTAGAGCACAACGGCGGCGGTCGCGTTGTTCTGCACCTGACGGAGCAGCGCCAGGTTGGCCAGCGCCTCGGCATACGCCGTAGCGTCGTCTGGCGGCGCCAGCTCCCAGATGCCGATCGCGCGCCTGAAGCTCTCGGCGGCGAGGGTGTAGTGGCCGCGGGCGGAATGAAGCACGCCTATCAGCGCGACGGTCCTCGCCACCTGCTCGTGATCGGGGCCGTAGGCGCGCTCCTTGATCAGCAGGCTGCGTCTGAGCCACACGTCCGCTTCGTCTACCTGGCCCTGGGTCAGCAGCGCGTCTGCCAGGTCGTGTAGGGTCCTTGCGATCTCCGGATGATCGCGTTCGAGGATGTCTTCCTGGATCTCGAGGGCCAGGCGCAACTCGTTCTCGGCGAGCACGGGGTCCTGCAGCAGGCGGTGCAGCAGGCCGAGGTTGGTGTGGATGGCGGCGACCAGTCGGTTGCGGTCGCCTGCCGCCCGGCGTTGTGTCTGGAGTGCCCGGGCGAAGACCCCCTTCGCCTCTGCGTACTCGAGCGCATATTGATGCACCAGCGCGCGGTTGTTCAGAACCGCCGCCACCGGCTCGCTCTCGAGCCCGTACTCTTCCTCACGCACGGTGAGGACCCAATCGAGCAGCTCGGCAGCGTCGTCGAGTCGCCGCTGCTGAGCCCGCAGCAGGCCGATCTGGTTGACCACGGTGGCGGTCTCGACGTGGCGCTCCCCGTAATCGGCGGTGTACAGCTCGAGCGCCCGAGCCAGCAGCTCGTCGGCGGTCGCGTGGTCTTCCAGTGTGCGCTCGAGGCTGCCCCAGTCGCGCAGCACCTGAGCGTGGAGACGGCTCTCGCGCTCGGGAGAGTCTTCGAGGATCTCCGCGGTGCGCTCGTAGAGTTCGCGGGCCGCGGCGTAGTGGCCGTGGTCGTGCTGAAATAGGGCGAGCGCGTGCAGGCTGTTCGCCAGGCTCGGGTCGCTGGCACCGAGGGCTTCTTCGCGGATGTCGACGGCGCGGGTGAAGCTGGCTTCGGCATCTGCGGAGCGTCCCACCGCGAGGTAGGCGCGACCCAGATGCTCGAGGGTTTCCGCCAGTGCGATGTTGTCGAGCTGTGTGTCGGACTCGCGCGCCGCCATCGAACGCTCGTAGGTTGCGATGGCTCTTTCAGTTTCGTCGTTCAACAGGTAGAGGCCGGCGAGCGCATCGAGGCCGTCGGCGAAGCCGCCGTCGCTGGTGTCGCCGTTGCGCTCCTTGATGGCGACCCAGCGCTCGAGATTCGGCCGCGCCTCGAGATAGCGCTCTTGCTGGATCTGCAGATTGGCCAACATGCGGAGGCTCTGGGCGAGCCGCGGATCCCCTTCTCCGTACGCTTCGGACTCCGACAGCGACTCGAGCCAGATCAGCTCGGCGTCGCCGACACGCCCTTCGCGATAGGCGTTCGCACCGTCTTCCAGCTTTGCGGAAGGGTGTTGACTCGCGCAGCCGCCAGCGAAGGCGACGGCGACGAGCAGCGCGAGGGCGAGTTTCATGTCCCGGGCTCTGAGCGCCAGCATGGGATCCCCTTGATCGGAAAGTCGTGTGCAACTCGGCGTCGCTCGCCCATGTGCAGGTTCCGGCAGAACCCCTGAGCGAACGGCGCCCTCCCGGACCTTTTCGGAAAGCGGTGTCCACGTCCTTAGGCCGGACCCCGAGTTTCATCGGACTGGGTACGTTCGGGGCGGAGGTTTCCGCCGCTGGCGGAATCCGGTCGGCTGCGCGGTGTCGGGCTGCTCTGGAGGGGCCGAGCCCTCGGTGCCTCCCGCGCCGGGCTCGGGTCGAACGCCTAGCCGAGCAGCGAGCGGCAAATGGCGGCCAGGTGTTCCGCGCTCTCTGCGTACTCGTCGTGTTCTAGCTGCGAGAGTTCCGCCGTCGGCGCCGCAGCACATACATCGAGGGTGTGACGTGCGGCCGCGCTGAGGTCTTCGCGCGCGGCCGCGGAGCAGGTTTCGAGCGCCGCCGCCTTCGCCTCGCACGTCGCATCCTGGGTGTTGCGCAAAAACGTCACCAGGGTCGCGAGAGCGCGCTGGAATTCACCGTGGACGGACACGACCGCGCCTAACCGAGGCCCGCGCGGACGTCGTCACTCATGCGCCAGCAGCCCCTTGCCCGGCACGAAGTTGACTTCGAGGCGGATGCCGTCCAGGTCTTCGAACAGCACCGAGTAGTAACCGGGCGCGTAGGGGCCGTCCTTGGGTGGGTGTACGATCGTGGCGCCCAGCGTCCGTGCGAAATCGTACACGGTCTCCACATCCTCGCGCTCGCGCACGCGGAAGCAGATGTGATGCAGCCCCACACGACCCTGGTCGAAACGCTCACCGGCATGAGCCGGATCGGCAGCGCGCAGGCCGAACGCGGTGCGGCCCCCCACGCAGTAGAAGAAGCCCTCGCCGTCGAGCACGGGCTGCATACCCAGGAAGGGCAGCAGCTCGGAGTAGAATGCCCGAGCCCGAGCGAAGTCACCGACTGTGATGAACGTGTGCGCGATGCCATTGATCTCCACGTCGATCCTCCCAGCCGTAGGATAGCGGCGGGAGGCGAGGGCTTCCCGCATGTCCTGTCGGTGCTGGGCTCCGCCGCAACTTTTCCGGCGTCTGGGTGTTTCAGCTGTCGAGCGAGCAACAAGCTCGACGGCAAGGAGATCCCGGATGAAGACCGCAATGACTCTCGTGATGATCTGGAGCCTGGGCATCGCCCTCGCGGACAACGCCGCGGCGGACCCGGACGAGAGGGGCGACCGCATCGAGGAGCGCCTCGACCGCCGCGGCGACCGCGTCGAAGCACATCTCGATCGAAAGGGCGACCGCATCGATCGTCGTCTCGATCGCCGCGGCGATCGCGTCGACGCCCGCCTGGATCGCAGGGCGGAGATCGCCGCCGAGCACGGTCGAGACGGCCTGGCGCGGCGTCTGGATCGCAAGGGCGACCGCATCGACCGGCGGCTCGACCGCAGGGGCGACCGCGTCGATCGACATCTCGATCGCAAGGGCGAGCGCATCGATGGGCGTCTCGACCGCCGGGGGACGCGCATCGCTCGGCGCCACGATCGTGCCGACCGCCGTCGGGATCATTGAGCAAAGGCGTCCGGACTGCCACAGGGCGCATCCGGCGCGAGCCGGGTGCGCCCTCGCGCTCTCAGACGGGTTCCAGATCGATCTGCGTGCGCACCGAGTTCGCGATGAAGCAGCCCTCATGCGCCTTGTGGTGTGCCTTCTCGAGCTGCTCGGTGCTCGGCGCAACATCTGCAAACTCGACCTCTGGATGCAGCACCACCCGCGTGACAGCGAGCTTGCCGTCGCTGTTCTTCTCGAGGGTGCCGACCGCGGCGTCGCGATAGCGCTCCACCACCCAGCGCTTGCGCGCCGCCAGCGCCAGGAAGGTCAGCATGTGGCAGCTCGCGATCGAGGCCACCAGGGCCTCCTCGGGGTCGATGCGCGCCGCGTCGCCCAGGAACTCGGGGGCGGCCGAGGCCTCCACGCCGAGGCCGTTTTCGAAGCGCCAGGTGTGATTGCGGGAGTAGCTCTCGTAGTCGAAGGCGGCGTCGCCGCGCTGCCACTCGATGGTCGAGCGATGTTCGGACATGCGGCGCCTCCCGGCGTCAGCCGGCGAATGCGCGTTGGATGCGCGACACGGCTGCCTCGACGTTCTCTCGCGAGTTGAACGCCGAGATGCGGAAGTAACCCTCACCGCTGGCCCCGAAACCCGAGCCCGGGGTCGTTACCACGTTCGCCTCGCCGAGGATGCGGTCGAAGCAGTCCCACGACGACAGCCCCTGCGGTGTGCGCACCCACACGTACGGCGCGTGCTCGCCGCCGAAGCAGACGAAGCCGGCGTCCGTGAGACCGGTGCGGATATACGCGGCGTTGGACATGTAGTGCGCCACCTGTTCCTGGGTCTGCTTGCGGCCCTCGGGTGAAAAAACGGCGCCGGCGGCGCGCTGCACCACGTAGGGGACGCCGTTGAACTTGGTGCAGTGGCGCCGCAACCAGAGACCGTTGAGGGGTACGCGCTGGCCGGCGGCGTCGCTGCCGGTGACGCCGTGTGGCACGACGGTGTAGGCGCAGCGCACGCCGGTGAAGCCCGCACGCTTCGAGAAGCTGCGCATCTCGATGGCGCACTCCTTGGCGCCGTCGACCTCGTAGATCGAGTGGGGCAGGGAGGGGTCCTGGATGAACGCGTCGTAGGCGGCGTCGTAGATGATCACGGCGTCGTGCTCCCGCGCCCACGCCACCCACTCGGCCAGTGCCGCGTGGCTGGCCACGGAGCCGGTGGGGTTGTTTGGTGAGCACAGGTAGGCAATGTCTGCAGGTGCGTCTGGCGGCGGCGGGACGAAGCCGTTTTCCTCGGTTGCCGGCAGGTAGAGGATGCCCGCGAAGCGACCGCTGTCGCCCGCAGCACCGGTGCGCCCGGCCATCACGTTCGTGTCGACGTAGACGGGGTAGACCGGATCGGTGACGGCGATGTGGCAGTCGCGACCGAAGATCTCCTGGATGTTTCCGCTGTCCTGCTTGCTGCCGTCGGAGACGAAGATCTCGTCCTTGGCCAGCGTTACCCCGCGCGAGGTGAAGTCGTGCTCGAGGATGCCTTCGAGCAAAAAGTCCTCTGCGCCCCGCTCCGGGCCGTAGCCGCGGAAGCCCTCCGCGGTGCCCATCTCGTCGGTCGCGTCGTGCAGGGCCTGCACGACGGCCGGCGCCAGCGGGAGCGTCACGTCACCGATGCCGAGCCGGATCACCGAAGCGTCCGGGTGCTCCGACTGGAAGGCCGCCACGCGTCGGCCGATTTCGGGGAATAGATAGCCGGCCTGGAGCTTCTCGTAGTCGTCGTTGATGCGCGCCATGGCGCGGCAGTCTAGCCGACTCCTTCGGGGTCGATCAGCCCGCTCGGGTTCGGCCGCCTCGAGCGGCGCTCGTTGGCTCGCTCGCCTGCGCGGCCCCACCGCTCCCCGGTGAATGGCGCGGCGCCGTGCTCACGCGTTGGCCGGGGCCAGCAGCTCGAGTAGCTGGTGATCCGGGCCCTGCTCGCCGTCGGGGCGGATCGGCTGGATGCAGACGTGGTCGGCACCGGCGTCCCAATGGGCCTGGATGCGTTGGCGAATCGCGCGCTCGTCGCCCCAGGCGAAGAGCGCGTCGAGCAGGCGGTCCGAGCCGCCGTCCTGGAAGTCGGAGTCCTCGAAGCCCAGCCACTTCAAGTTGTTCTGGTAATTCGGGAGCGTGACATAGGGACCGAAGGTCTGGCGCGCGACGGCACGCGCCTTGCTCGCGTCGGTTTCCAGCATGACCTTCTGCTCCGGACACAGCCAGGCGTCCTTGCCCAGGATCTCTCTCGCGCGTGCCGTGTGCTCGGGCGTCACATTGTAGGGGTGTGCTCCCTCGGCCGATTCCGCGGCCAGTCCCAGCATTTTGGGGCGCAGCGCCGCCAGCACCACCGGCGGCGTCTCCGGCGGCGCCGGGCCGAGGTAGAGCGCCTTCTCCATCGCTTCCAGGTAGGCGCGCATGGTGGCAATGGGTTTGCCGTACTCGTGGCCGCGCATGCCGCTCACCATGGGGGCGTGCGAGACGCCGAGGCCGAGCAGGAAGCGGCCATTCGAGAGCTCGGCCAGGGTGTCGCGGCCCGCGCGCATCGTCATCGGATCGCGGGCGTAGAGGTTGGCGATGCCCGTCGCGAGAATCAGCTTCGATGTGGCGCCGGCGAGGTGGGCGTGCAGCACCAGCGGGTCGCGCCCGACGGCTTCGGGGATCCACAGAGCGGAATAGCCCCAGTCTTCGACTTGGGCGGCGAACGCGGCGGCATCCGCTGCGGAGAAGGTGTCCATCCAGGTCCACACCCCGAGACGACCGAGTTGCATCGCGAATCTCCCTCTGCTTCGTTGCTCCGTGAAGCGGACTACTCTATCAGAAGCTCGGAATGGCGATGGCGAAGCCGGTGAGATGGCAAGTGGGGCTCGTGCTGGGCTGTGCCGTCCTTGCGCCTCTGGGTTGGCTCGCGACCGAGCGGCTGGAGGCGCGCAATGATTTCTGCAACGCGTGTCACCTGCCGTCCGGCGAGCCGTTGCACCGTGCGATCCGCGACGATTTCGTCAGCCTGCCCGCGTCGACGCTGGCAGCGGCTCACGCCACGGCTGGCAACGCAGAGCGCGCGGATGGCGGCTTTCGCTGCATCGATTGTCACGGTGGAGCGAGCATCATCGGCCGTGTGCGGGTGAAGGCCCTTGCCGCGAAGGATGCACTCGCCTGGGCCACGGGTCGTTTCGAGGAGCCCGCCGGCATGCGCTGGCCCCTGTGGGACGAAGACTGCCGCCAGTGTCACGCCGAGTTCGACCCGCCCGTGCGCGAGGCGTGGCAGAGCCCCGCGTTTCACGAGCTGGCGGTGCACAATGTGGAGCTGGGGGTGAATTGCGTCGAATGCCACGCATCGCACGAGCGCAGTGCCCCCATTGCGCCCTACTTTCTGGATGCTGTCCGGGTGCGGTCGCAGTGCGCGCGCTGTCACCTGGAGTTCGAGGAGGCAAGCGGATGACGTTTCGAAGCTGGCTGGCCTGCGTGGTTGCGGGGTCTGTGTTCGCGGCCTGGGGAGCCAGCGCCTATCCGGGCGGAACGCCCAGTTACCAGACCGACGTGGCTCCCTATTGTGCCGGCTGTCACTCCTCCCGGAGCATCGAGATGCTCGATGGCTCGCCGGATCGCGCGGCCAAGGAGCTGGCCGAGCGCAAGCACGTGGCCGTCGTGCTCTCCGGGCAGAAGGGCTATGCGAGCCTCACCGAGCCGGATCGCCAGGCGCTGGCGGACCAGATCCGCGCCCTGGATGTGGCCTCGACCGTGTCGCTGGCCGCGCCGGCCCGGGTGACGACCGGCCAGGACTTCGAGGTGCGCATTTCCGTGACGGGTGGCGCCGGCCCGGTGGTGGGGGTGGCGCTGGTCGACCGTCCGCACCGCTGGCACGCGCGCCCGCTGGCGTCCGCCGGCTGGCAAGTGGCCGCGCCGCCGCGGATCACCGGCCCGGACGGGCAGCCGCAGACGGAGTGGCTCGCGCGGCGCCCCGAGGGTCGGGGCCGCAACATCAGCTACGTCAATGTGACGGATATCGCGTCCGATTCTGCCGCCGGCAGATGGTCCAGTGCCAGCGTCGTCTTCACGCTGCGCGCGCCGACACGGCCCGGCCAGTACCCGCTCGCCGCCGCCTATCTGTACGGCACCGAAAAGTCGACGATCCTGGGGTACACCACCAACGCGCTCGGCTGGAAGGAGCCGCGTGGAGGCATGGGTGGACCCTCGGGGCGTGTCCTCTTCTCGGACCTCTACGCCATCGAGGTGGTGCCGCCGACTGCACCAACCGTGTCCCCGGTCGTCGAGCGGCCCGCTCCCGCAGCCCCGACACCGCCGATCACCGTCGTCGAGTGACGCGACTTCAGGCGGCGTCGCGACGCGGCAGTTCGCCGGCCTCGAGGCGTCTCCAGTAGGAGTCGAGCTCGGACTTGACGGTGCCGGAGAGCAAGGCAACGCCGACCAGGTTCGGGAACGCCATCCCCAGGATCATCATGTCGCCGAAATTCACGACGGCGGTGGCCTGGAAGAGCGCACCGGCCCAGGCGAAGAGCAGGAAGAGCGCCTGGTAGATGCGAACCGAGCCGAGTCCGAAGAGACTCGCCCAACACTGCTCGCCGTAGTAGCTCCACGAGATCATCGTGCTGAAGGCGAAGAGCGTCGCGATGGCCGAAAGCAATGTCGGGAACCACGTGAAGACCGTCGCAAAGGCGGTACTCGTCATCTGAATGCCGGTGCCGGCATTCGGGTCGTTCCACGTCCCCGTTACCACGATCACGAGTCCCGTCATGGTGCAGACGATGATGGTGTCCACGAAGGGCTCGAGCAGCGCCACCATGCCCTCGCGCACGGGCTCGTCGGTGCGTGCCGCCGAGTGTGCGATCGACGCCGAGCCGCAGCCCGCTTCATTGCTGAATGCCGCGCGCCGGAAACCCTGGATCAACACGCCGACGAAGCCGCCGAGGCCTGCGTCCCAGGTGAATGCCGACGTTACGATGGTGCCGAGGCCCATCGGCACGTCTGCGGCATGTAGTGCCAGGATGGTGAGGCCGCACACGACGTAGATGCCACACATGAACGGCACCAGCGCCGCGGCGACCTCGCCGATGCGTTTGATGCCGCCGACGATGACGAGACCCACCGCGCTGGCGAGGCCGAGGCCGAACGCGATGGCGCCCCAGCTGTTGTCGAGCAGCGGTACGACGCTCGCGACCTGGCTGTAGGCCTGGTTCGACTGGTACATGTTGCCGCCGCCGAAGGCGCCGCCGATACACATGAAGGCAAAGAGCGGCGCCAGGAAGCCACCGAGCTGCGGCAGGCCCAGTTCTCGCAGGCCGTCCCTCAGGTAGTGCATCGGGCCGCCGGAAACGTGGCCGTCGGCACGGACCACCTTGTACTTCTGGCCCAGAGTGCACTCGGCGAACTTGGAGCTCATGCCCAGGAAACCCGCGAAGACCATCCAGAAGACGGCCCCCGGGCCACCGATTGCCACGGCGAAGGCGACGCCGGCGATGTTGCCGAGACCGACGGTGGCCGAGAGCGCTGCCGAGAGTGCCTGGAAGTGCGAGATCTCGCCGGTTTCGCCGGGGCCGGTGTAGATGCCGCGCACGCAGTCGATGGCGTGACGGAAACCTCGGAAATTCACGAACTGGAAGCGCAGGGTGAAGAATGTGGCGCCGAGGATGAGCCACACCACCACGAGTGGCAGCGTGACGTCGTCACTCCACGGAGCGATGTCGAAGAAGATCACTGCGTCGAGCGGGTCGACGACCCAGCGCGAGAAGAAGGAATCGAGTTGCTCGATCAGGCCGGTCGGTTCCACGACACCCCTCCCTCGACCAACGTTCGCTACCTGGCGGTGTTGTCGACAGGCCGGGGGGTAGGCCTGAGCTTTCTGGAGCCGTTAGGATAGGTGTTCGCCCCACCTGCGAAAGGAGCCTCATGCGCGCAGCGGTCATCGTTGCCCACGCCCGAACAGCTCTGGTGAAATCCCACCGGAGTTCGTTCGACCTGCACCGACCGGACGACCTGGCCGGCAGGGACGCCGCGGGGCTCTTCGAGGCAGGCTGAGCGGGGTGGCGACGCAGACGCTCTCTGAGCACGCTTCCAAACGGCTGCTTGCCGGCTACGGAATTCCGTTCGCCCGTGAGGAGTTCGTCGCGACCGCGGACGCCGCGGCCGATGCGGCCACGCGCCTGGGTTTCCCTGTGGTCGTGAAGCTGTGCGGAGACGCGATCGCGCACAAGACCGAGCGCAACCTGGTGCGCCTCGGGCTCGGAGACGCGGCCGCCGTGCGCGCGGCCGCGAGCGAGCTGCTCGGCGAGACGCGCCCGGACGACGGTGCGGTGGGGCTGCTGGTGGCGGAAATGGTGAGCGGCCGCCGCGAGCTCATAGCGGGGCTGGTGCGGGATCCGCAGCTGGGGCCGTGCGTGATGCTGGGGCTCGGGGGCATCCTCACCGAGGCGCTCGGGGACGTGGTGTTCGCCTCGGCGCCCCTCGCCGAGGCGGATGCTCGGCGCATGCCGCAGCGCCTGGCTGCAGGCCATCTTCTGACACAGCCCTTTCGTGGCGAGGGGCCGGTCGATGGCGCGGCGCTCTCCTCCGTTCTGCTGGGATTGTCGCAGCTGGCCGCGGAGCGTCCGGACGTCGCGAGCGTCGACCTCAACCCCTTGATCGTGCGCGATGGCATGCCGCTGGCGGTCGACGCCCTGGTTCAACTCGGCGAGTCGGCGCAGGCGCCGGTCGCTCGGCCCACGCCCTCCGATGCCGACGTGCTCGAGCGCTTCCGTCCCCTGTTCGAACCCGGCGGCATCGTCGTGTCCGGTGTGTCGACGCACCCCGGCAAGTTTGGTTTCGTGACGCTTCACAACCTGCTGCGCTTCGGATACCAGGGCGAGCTCTTTCCGGTTACCCGCGAAGGCAGTGACGTGCTCGGCCGCAGCACGTTGGGCGATGTCGGCGACGTGCCGGAAGGCGCAGCCGATCTCGTCTTCATGTGCACGCCCAACAAGGTGAACGTCGAGTTGCTGCGGCGCTGTGCGGCGCGGGGCGTGCGTGCGGCGTTCGTCACGAGTGCGGGCTACGGCGAAGCCGGCGAGCGCGGTAGGCAGATGGAGCGCGAGCTGGTCGAGGTGGCAGACGAGCTCGGCATGGTGATGGTCGGCCCGAACGGGCAGGGTGTCGTTTCGACACCGCGTTCGATGTGTGCTCAGATCGTGGCGCCGTATCCGCCGCCGGGGCCGATCTCGGTGGTGAGCCAGAGTGGCAACCTGGTGTCGAGCTTCCTGAACTACGCTGTCGAAACCGGGGTGGGTGTGGCGCGGGCGATTTCGTGCGGCAACTCCGCACAGCTGCGTCTGGCGGATTTTCTCGAATACTACGCCGCAGATCCGGAGACGCAGGTCGCCCTGGCGTATCTCGAGGGTGTGTCGGATGGTGCGCGTTTCATCGACGTCGTGCGGCGTTTCACGGCACGCAAGCCGCTGGTGCTGGTGAAGGGAGGAGTCGCTGACGAAGGGCAACGCGCGGCCGCGAGTCACACGGGCTCGCTGGCGACCGACGACCGCGTCTTCGACGGCGTCGTTGGGCAGCTCGGAGTCTTGCGTGCACCCAACGTGGAGGAGGCCTTCGAGTGGGCCGCGACGCTGGCGACGCAGCCCCTGCCGCGGGGTCGCCGCACCCTGGTGTTCACCACCGCCGGGGGCTGGGGCGTCCTGGCCGCCGATGCCTGCGCCGCCGCCGGGCTCGAGCTGCTGCCGCTGCCGGAAGATCTGCGCGCCAAGATCGACGGCATGGTTCCGTCGCGGTGGAGTCGGAGCAATCCGATCGATCTGGCCGGCGGAGAGACACGTGAGACGATCCCCGAGGTGCTCGAGCTGATCTGTGCACACCCGGACGTCGACGCCGTGATCCATCTGGGGCTGGGCATCCAGGCGGCGTCCGCGAACGTGTTGAAGAGAGGGCCCTTCTATCCCGATTACGGGCTCGAGCGAATCGTTGCCTTCCACGAGCGTCAGGACCGTCGTTATGCGGCCGCTGCTCGGGAGGCTTCCGAACGTCACGGCAAGCCCGTGCTCAGCGCCACGGAGCTGGTTCACACCGACCGCGCCTACGGCAACGCGGGAGCCCTCGGCGTCAAGGCAGAGGGGCGCGTCTGCTATCCCAGCGCCCAGCGCGCGGTGCGCGCCCTGCGCGCGCTGGTCGACTACAGCGAGTACCGCGGGGGGATCAGTCGCAGATCGACGGATCGACGTCGACGCCGACCGGGCAGTGGTCGGAGCCGGCCGCGTTCGGATGAATGAAGGCGCCCTGCACGAAGCGCATGGCGGCCGGCGAGGCGAAGACGTAGTCGAGGCGCCAACCGATGTTCTTGGCGCGCACGCCGAAGCGCTGGCTCCACCACGAAAAGTGCCCGCCGCCGTTTTCGAAGCACCGGAACGTATCGCTCCAGCCCCTCGCGACCCAGCGGTCCAGCTCCGCGCACTCCTCCGGCAAGAAGCCGCTGTTTTCGCGGTTTTGCTTTGGCCGCGCCAGGTCGATCTCCCGGTGCGCCGTGTTGAAGTCCCCCATCACCAGCACGCGTTTGCCGCCGCGTCGCAATTTCTCGACTCGCTCCAGGACCGCAGCCTGGAAGTCGAGCTTGTAGGGCACGCGGCTATTGTCGCGTTGCGTGCCGTTGCCCTGCGGAAAATAGATGTTCGCGACGACGAGCCTCCCGAAGTGCGCGAGCTGCACGCGTCCCTCGTGATCGAAGTGCTTCGCGTCGAGCGATATTTCGACTCGGTCGGGCTGCCGCCGCGCGTAGAGCCCGACGCCGCTGTAGCCGGCCTTCTCGGCGTGGACGAAGTGAGTGTGCCAACGATTCGGCGCGCGCACGCGCTCGGGCAACTGCTCCTTGCGCGCGCGCACCTCCTGGATGCCGACGATTTCTGCGCGGCAGCGGCCAAGCCAGCGACCGAAGCCCTTCTTGGCACAAGCGCGCAGCCCGTTGACGTTCCAGGATATGATGCGCACGCGGGCAGGATCAGTCGTCGCGGGTCAGGTAGGTGTATTCTTCGAGGCCCTGCTGGTAGCGTCGGCGCAGGCGTGCAGATTCCTCGATGCTGATTCGGTTGCTGCGCAGCGCGGTCTCGACCGTGCGTCGCACCTTCTCGATCAACGTGCGGCGGTCGTACTGCACGTAGTGGAGCACGTCGTCCACGGAGTCGCCCTCGACGACGTGGTCGACGCTGTAGCTTCCGTCTGCTTCGACGCGCACATGCACTGCATCCGTGTCGCCGAAGAGGTTGTGCAGGTCGCCGAGGATCTCCTGGTAAGCGCCGACCAGGAACATGGCGATGTAGTAGGGCGCGCCGGTGTAGGCGTGCAGTTCGAGCACGTCCTTCACGTCCCGATGGTCGATGAACTTGTCGATCTTTCCGTCGCTGTCGCAAGTGAGGTCCGCGAATACACCGCGTCGGTTCGGCTCTTCGTTGAGGCGGTGGATCGGCATGACCGGAAAGAGCTGCTTTACCGCCCAGTGGTCCGGCGCGCTCTGGAAGACCGACAAATTGCCGTAGTAGGTGTCGGCGAGACCCCGTTCGAGATCTTCGAGATCTTCGGGGATCTCGGGCAGCTCGCGCGCGATGCGCAGGACTTTCTCGCAACAGCTCCAAAAGAGCCGTTCGACCCGTGCGCGCTCCTCGAGATCGAGGTAGCCCAGGGAGAAGAGCGTGGCGGCCTCCTCCTTGAGCTGCAGCAGGTCGTGGTAGGACTCCTGCACGTTCTTCCTCGTGACCCCTTGGTAGATCTCCGCGAGCTCCTGGATCACCTTGTGGTCGGTATCGGTCACCGGGCGCGGTTGCTCGCCCGCGCTCATCTGGTTGACCCCCAGCACGTCGAAGATCAACACGGAGTGGTGCGCGACCATCGCGCGTCCGGATTCGGTGACGATGTCCGGGTGCGCGATCCCCGCCTCGTCGCAGGCGCCCTGGATCGCCGCGACCACGTCGTTGGCGTACTCCTGGGTGGAGTAGTTCATCGACGAGTGAAAGTTCGTGCTCGATCCGTCGTAGTCGACGCCGAGCCCACCGCCTACGTCGATGCAGTTGGGTGTGGCGCCGAGTTGCTGCAGTCCGACGAAGATGCGCACGGCTTCGGCCAGCGCCTCCTTGTGCGCCCGGATCGCCGTGATCTGCGATCCGATGTGGAAGTGCAGGAGTTCCAGACAGTCGAGCATGTCCTCGGCGCGCAGCCGCTCGACGGCGTTCACCATTTCGAGTGCGGAGAGCCCGAACTTCGAGCGGTCGCCGGTGGATTCGCCCCATTTGCCGGCGCCCTTGCTGGTGAGCCGAGCACGCACGCCCAGGTGCGGCCGGATGCCGAGATCGCGAGCGGTCTTCAGGACCAGGTCGATCTCGTGGAACCGGTCGATGACCACGATCGGCGTGCGGCCGAGTTTCTGCGCCAGCAGCGCCAGCTCGATGTAGGCACGATCCTTGTAGCCGTTGCAGATGATGCGAGCGTCCGGCGTGTCGAGCAGCGCCAGCGCAATCAGCAGCTCGGGCTTGCTCCCGGCCTCGAGCCCGACACCGGCGGCCGCGCCGTGCTGTACGATCTCTTCCACCACGTGCCGCTGTTGGTTCACCTTGATCGGGTAGACGCCGCGGTAGGCGCCCCGGTATTCGTAGTCGCGGATCGCTTTCTGAAAGGCGTCCGAGATGGCCGCCACCCGCGCAGCGAGGATGTCCGAGAAGCGCACCAATAGTGGGGTGCGCAGCCCGCGACGTTGCAGGTTGCGCGTGAGCTCGAGAAGATCGACCGCGGGACCGGCGTCGCGCTGCGGGTTCACCGTCACGTTGCCGTCGGTGTTGATGCCGAAGAAGCCATCGCCCCAGTTGGGGACGCTGTAGAGCTCGAGGCTGTCGCGAATCGTCCACCCGCGGCGCATGGCGCGTCTCCCCCAGCGTTCCCACCGCACGGCAGCGGGCGGGCAGGGCATAGTCTAGGCGAATCTTCGCAGCCCCACCGCGTCGTGGCTGTGCTTGCCTCAGACGGGCAGTGGGTGGCGGCTCTGCTCGCCGCTGGCCAGATCCCGGACCAGCGCCTCGCCGTGGGTCACCTCGTCCGGCCCGACCAGATAGACACGCAGTGCCCCGGAGCGGCTGGCGTCTGCCAGCACGCGCTTCAGCTTTGCGTTCGCCAGCACCAGCTCCACGCGCTCGCCTGCGCCGCGCAGCTGGGCGGCGAGTCGGATCGCGGCCGGTCGCTCGGCATCGCCGAAGGCGAACACCACCGCGTCGAGCTCGCGCGGCAGCTCGGGCAACGAGCCGAGATCCTGCAGCAGCTCGAGGATCACGACGTCTCCGAAACCGAAGCCGACGGCCGGCAGCGCCGGGCCGCCGAGGGTCTGGAGCAGCCGGTCGTAACGCCCGCCACCGCAGATGGCGCGCAGGTTGCGCGCGGTGTCGAAGGCCTCGAAGACCGTGCCGGTGTAGTACGCCAGGCCGCGCACGATCGAGGTGTCGAACTCCACGCGATCCGCGACGCCGTACGCATCGAGCCAGTCGAAGAGCTCCGCGAGCTGGGCACGTGGCGCCGCATCGGCTGCCAGCCCCTCCGCGGCGGTCTCGAGGTCGCGCAGCCCCAGCCAGTCCACCACCTGCTGCGCGTCGGGCCGCGCCAGCTGCACCTTGCCCTGGGGATCCGTGAGCAGGTCCACCACGGCGTCCGCGCCGATCTTGTCGAGCTTGTCGATCACCACGCAGAGTGGGGCGAAGGCTTCCGGCCGCCGCGCCAGCACGCCGGCGCGCAGCGTCTCCTCGAGTAGCGCGCGGCTGCTCAGCCGCATCCGGACGGCATCCCTGGGTACGCCCAGCCGGTCGAGCAACGCGAAGATGGCGCCGATCAGCTCCGCCTCGGCAGTGATGCGTGGCTCTCCCCACACGTCCATGTTCCACTGGTAGTGCTCGCGGCGCCGGCCTCGGGTCATGCGCTCATAGCGCCAGTTCTGCGTCAGCGCGAACCAGCGCGCCGGCAGCGGCAGGCTTCCCGCCCGGGCCATCACCATGCGTGCGATCGAGGGTGTCATCTCCGGGCGCAGCGCCAGCCGCCGGCCGTGCAGCTCGAAGTGGTAGAGCTGCTCTACGATCTCCTCGCCCGCCTTGCGGGTGAACAGCTCCTCGTGCTCGACCACCGGCGCATCGACTTCTTCGAAGCCGAAGCCATCCGCGACGGCTCGGAAATGAGCGAACAGCCAGCTTCGGACGCGCAGCTCCTCGGGGTAGAAGTCACGGGTACCGCGGGGCGGCTGGAGTTTCTGGGCCACGCGCCCGAGATACCAGATCTACTGTCGATCGCACCCCGGGGTTGCTAAACAAGTCCCCTTCGCAGGAGGAACCGCCATGCCCGTTCGAATCGTCGCCCTCAGTCTGGTGCTGCTGTTCTGCGCCGCATGCGGGCCCGAGCCGTCTGAGCCGGCTGCTTCGACGGGTTCCGCTGCCACGCCGACCCCCGAACCCGGGCCGGAGGCGGCCAGCGACGAGCCCGCCTCCTATCCGCGCGGCATCGTGCTCGCCCTGGCCCAGTTCGTGGAAAAGGATGGGAAGTCGGTGCCGGGTCCGGCGCAGCTCGAGTTCTTGTTTCGCGAGGGCGGTGAGTGGCGGACGCGCACTCTCGACGATGCCGATAGCAACGTCTTTCACAAGGCGATGCTCTACAGCGGCGGCGGCGAGGACGTGATCCTGACCGTGGCGGGAACCGCCGCCACGGTGAAGACCTGGGCGAAGCAGGGCAGCGCTCTGGTGCCGACCACCCATTGGACCCAGGACTTCGGCGGCAAGTTCAGCCGCATGCGCGACGCCGAAGTGGGCGACCTGTATGGCGACGGCAAGGCCAGCATCGCCGTGGCGACCCACGACCAGGGCGTCGTCGCGGTGCTTCGGCCCGAAGCGGACGGCTTTTCCGTCGTGGAGCTCGATGCCAAGCCCAATACCTTCGTGCACGAGATCGAGATCGGCGACCTGGACGGCGACGGCGTGCTCGAGGTGTACGCGACGCCGAGCGAGCCCAACCGACTCGACGGTACGCCCCAGCGTGGCCAGGTCGTGCGCTACGTGCCCGCCCGGGGTGAGGGTCCCAGCGTGGTGGCGGATCTCGGCGAGCGCCACGCCAAGGAGATCCTCGTGGAGGACGTCGACGGGGACGGCCGCGACGAGCTCTACGTCGTCGTGGAGGGACATCTGGAGAATAAGAAGCTGGTCGACCCGGTGGAGATCCGCCGTTACGAGGCCGCTACCCCGGCAGACCAGGGCGTCGTGATTGCGACCCTGGAAGACCAGCTGTGTCGCTTCCTCACTGCGGGCGACGTCGACGGCGACGGCAAGCTCGAGCTGGTGGCGGCCGCCTACAAGGCGGGGGTCTGGCTGCTGCGGCCTGGCGCGGATGTGAACCAGAGCTGGCGGGCGGAGCAGATCGACGCCGACTCCGGCGGCTTCGAGCACGCCAGCATTCTCACAGACCTGGATGGCGACGGGGTCGATGAGCTCTACGTCGCCAGCGACGCCGACAAGGCCATTCGCCGCTACCGCTGGGATGGCGGACGGGCGGTGCGCGAGACACTCCACCAGCGCCGCGATGGGCGGCCCATTTTCACCTGGAATCTGATGCCGCTGCCGGCGGAGCTGGTGCCCGGGCCCTGACGGTCAGACAGATAAAACCGCTGTATAGACGGTGACTTCCGTGGCTGTCCCCGTCGCGTTTCCGGTTTTCGCTCAAGCTCCCGGTCCACCGCCCGAACCACATCGGGTCGAGAGCGACCGGACGGGCCCGATTTGCCAGTTTCGGGGGCCCGGGCTAAATGGATGGGCGCGAAGCATCAACCGAGTAACTCCCCTGGGGGGCTGAGGAGACCGGTGGGCAAGTTCCTCGTCATTGCGGAGAAGCCGAGCGTCGCCCGCGACATCGCCGCGGTGCTCGGAGGCTGTACGGACCACGACGGCTGGCTGGAGAACGACGGCTACGTCGTGACCTTCGCTGTGGGGCATCTCTTCGAGCTGCTGCCGCCGGAGGAGGTCGACCCGGTCTACAAGCGCTGGACCCTCGACAACCTGCCGATCCTGCCGGAGCGGTTCTCCTACCGGCCGAAGTCCGGACAGAGCGAGCGCATCCGCACGATCAAGAAGCTGCTGGCCCGCGAGGATGTCGACACCGTGGTGAACGCGTGTGACGCGGGTCGCGAGGGGGAGTTGATCTTTCGCGAGATCGTCGAGCACCTGGAGTCGGAGAAGCCGACCCTGCGGCTCTGGCTGCAGTCGATGACGACCAACGCGATTCGCAAGGGTTTCGACTCGCTGCTGCCGGGCTCGGATCTCGACGGGCTCGCGGCCGCGGCGGCCTGCCGTGCGCGCACGGACTGGTTGATCGGCATGAACGCTACCCGCGCTCTCACCAAGCGGCTGAAGAGTCGCAAGGAGAAGACCGCCTGGTCGGCGGGGCGGGTTCAGACACCGACGCTGGCGCTCCTGGTGGCACGCGAGCTCGAGGTGCTGGCCTTCCAACCGGTGCCGTACTGGAAGGTCTCGGCCACCTTCGACCACGCCGGCGTGGAATGGGTCGCCCACTGGTTCGCCCCGGATTTCAAGCAGGGCGAGGACGAGCAGGCCCGTGAGGACCGCCTCTTCGACGAGGAGCGGGCCAACGCCATCGCCGCAAGGGTGGCCAACCGGTCGGGCGAGGCCAGCGAGACCCGCAAACCGTCGCGGGAATCTGCGCCGCCGCTCTTCGATCTCACGAGCCTCCAGCGAGAGGCCAACCGTCGCTTTGGCTGGTCGGCCCGGCGCGCGCTGTCCGCCGCTCAGAGGTTGTACGAGCGACACAAGGTGCTCACCTATCCGCGAACCGATTCGCGTTGCCTCCCCGAGGATTACCGCAGCATCGTCGACGATGTGCTCGGGGCGCTCGCCGGCGCGGGTGGCCACGGCGAGGAGGGCTTCCCGGACTACGCGAAGAGCGCCGAGCGCCTGCAGCGCGAGGGTCTGGAGAACGACAAACGTATCTTCAACGATGAAGGGGTGTCGGATCACTTCGCGATCGTGCCCACCGGCAACCTGCCGGAACAGCCTCTCACCGGCGACGATCGGCGGCTCTTCGACCTGGTGGTGCGGCGTTTTCTCGGTGCGTTCCATCCCCCGGCGCTGTGGGAGCGGGTCGAGCGGGTGTGCGTCGTCGAGGGAGAGAGTTTCCGCGCCCGAGCCCGGGTGCTCGAGGAGCTCGGCTGGCGGGCAGTGCTGCCGCCGGTGACGGAGGAGACCGCGACCCAGGAGCTGGCGCCCCTGGCGCCAGGCCAGAACGAGATCGGCGGCATCGCGGTTACCGCCAGGCGGGCTGAGGTCGAAGCCGAGCAGACCAAGCCGCCGCCTCGCATCACCGAGGCGCGCCTGCTCTCATTGATGGAGAACGCGGGCAAGCAGATCGAGGACGAAAACCTCGCGGCCGCACTGCACGAGAAAGGCATCGGAACGCCGGCCACTCGTGCGGACATCATCGAAAACCTGATCGCCAAGAGCTACGTAGTGCGCGCGGACAAGTCGCTGCGCCCGACGGTCAAGGGTATTCGACTCATCGACACGCTCGAACGCATCGACATCGAGCGCCTCACCTCGCCCAAGTTGACCGGTGAGATCGAGTACCACTTGATGCAGGTGGAGAAGGGGGAGCGCAGCGCTGACGACTTCATGAGTGAGATGGCGACCTATGCCAGCGCCATCGTCGATACGGCGAAGACCTTCGAGTATGACGAGCTCTACGATCTGAATGAGAGCCTCGGCGAGTGTCCCGGCTGCAAGAAGCCGGTGATCGAGATGGCCTGGTTCTACCGCTGCAAGGAAGAGCCCGACGTCGAGCGCGAAGGCGACTGTCCGGTGCGTTTCTGGAAGGACACCTCCGGGCGCTATCTCGACCGCGGCACCGTGAAGGCGCTGATCGCCGAAGGCCGCACGGGAGAGCTCGACGGTTTCACCGCCCGCAACGGTCGCACCTACCGCGGCTACCTCGAGCTTCTCCCCGACGAGGACTGGAAGGTCAAGGTGCGCTCCCTCGGTTACAACGAGGGCGAGGGCGTGTCCGACCAGCCCGAGTACGAGGTGAACCCGGATCCGCTCGGTGCATGTCCCTTCCACGCGGGCTTCAACATCGTCGAGACGCCGACGTTGTTCATCTGCGAGAACGAGATCCGCGTGCAGGCCGAGAAGGCCGCGGAACTCGCGCGCAAGGCCGAGCTGATCAAGGCCGGCGAGAAGCCCTCGGAGGCGCGGAAGAAGGCCCAGCTCGAACCGGACCCGGACGCACCGGAGCCGTGCGGCCTCGCCTTCCCCCGAACGGTCTGCAAGCGGGAGATCGTGCGCGACGAAGCCGAGGCCTATCTGAAGAAGGGCCGCACGGAGCTCTTGACTGACTTTACGTCGCGCTTCGGTCGACCCTTCTCGGCCACGCTGGTTCTGAAGCCGAACGGACGGCACGGCTTCGAGTTCCAGCCGCGCGAGCCCGGTCGGGGCAAGAAGGCCGGCAAGAAGAAGGCCGGCAAGAAGAAGGCTGGCAAGAAGCAGGCCGGCAAGAAGAAGGCAAGCAAGAAGAAGGCAAGCAAGAAGAAGACCGCGAAGAAGACGACGAAGAAGAAGACGGCCAAGAAGAAGGCCGCGAAGAAGACATCGAAGAAGGCGGCGACGCGCAAGGCGTCGCCGCGCAAGAAGGCCGCCAGCGCGCCCAGCGCAGCGGCTGCGAGCGCATCGGACGCCGATTCCTAGTCACTTCTCGCGGCGAGACTCCGAGCCCGCGCGCAGAGTGCAAGTCCCCCAAAAACCGGTTGATTTTCGGTCTCGCCGCGGAGTACAAACGAAGCGTTTGAGCCGAGGGGAATGCTCGTCTGGTGGGGTTCGCGCCCGCTTCTCCGCCGTCGAAACAGGGGAGATCTCGCCCGCTTGGGACATGTGTTGAGGGGTCCGGGGGAAGCGCGCCGGTAGCACCGGTCGCGACGCTGGTAGCAGGAGGTGTCATGGCCAGTGCCGTCACGGGGCGATGCTTTTCCTTTGCGCTCGCCGCCACGGTTGGGCTCTTCGGAATCGCCCCGCACGCGCGGGCGCTAGAGGTGCTCGGGCTCCAGGTGCATGGCTTCGCCGAGATGCAGGTGCGCGGCCTCAACCGTGACTTCCAAGAAGAGCTCGACCTCGCCCAGTGGTACAACGTCGTCAACGTCGAAATCGAGGCTGACTTTCTCCCCGACGGCTGGGGGCCCTTCGACCTGTTGCAGGGTTATGTCCGCATCGAGGGCCGCTACGACTGCATCTACAGCGAGGGCTGTGGGACGGTGCCGAGCGCGAATGTCTACGGCAACGACTCCGAGGATCTGCCGCTGCGCCTGCGCGATGCCAACGACATCGACTTCGGAGGTGTGATCGATGCCAACGAGCAGACCGAGCCGAGTGGGATCGTAAGGCGAATCCGCCGGGACGTCGGGAACCCGGTGGGCTGGGCCGAAACAGAGGTTGTCGATACGCCGCTCACCTTGGATGCCAATGACGTCAACAAATACCACCCCGGGCTGGTGGCGAATCTACCGCCGTTTTTCGGAATCGAAACGGAGTGTCCGGTGACGAATGCGACGGATTCCGTCGATGCTCCAGAAGACCCGCGCGATCCGAAAATGGCGCCGGGCTGCATCGACAACCGCCGCGTCAGGACCGTCGTCCGCAAGCGCGAGGGCTTTCCGGGCTTCGACACGCTCTTCGATACGAAGGGGCCTGACGGCGTGCTGGGCAACGATCAGGACTATGAAGCGCTGGGGGTGGATTATTACGACCCCGACCTCACAGCGCGGCCAGACCCCGGTCGCCGCATCGAGGAGTTCGATGAGCATTTCCGCGGTCTGGCTCTGTTGCGCGACGATCCTGGCTACTACACGTTCCAACCGGTCCTCGACTGGAGGTTCGCGCACCGCTCGTTTCCGGGCGCGGGCGGCGGAAACGGCACGTCGTTGCCGATGGGTCCCTGGTTGCCCGGGAATCGGTGGGACACGCTGGCTGCCCTTCGCGACCGCGCTCATCCGCTGCGCGGTCGCGAGACGCCGGTGTTCTTGCAGGTCGACGGTGTGACCACGCGGGGCGCGGGTATTCGTTTCAACGATCTGGATTGCGCGGAGGACGGACGACCGATAGATCCGCGTTGCTCGAACTTCGACGGACCCGACGAGGAGCGCATCGACGTAGACTACGGTCCGGACCCGGTTGACCCCCGCCTGACACAGCTCACTACCCTGTTGAGCGAGATGGTAGATCGCAACATGAGGCTGGAGGAGTTCAACATCGCCGGCACTCCGAGATTGATTCTCGCCCCGGGGCCCCTCAACGGAATCTTCAATGGCGTTCGCGGCGACAAGCCATTCGGCGGGGACTACAGCGGCTTCATCCCGTGCTTCAACCCGGACAGAAAAGTTGGCCGAGATATCGTCGTGGGAGAAAAGGTAGACGACACGTTTTCCGTCCAGCAGCTGTACGCTCCCAAAGGAAGGGGCGCGGTCTGGGGCACCCGGAAGGGCTGTATCCCCTTCACCAATGTGCGAGTGACGGGCGGCGGAGGCGAGTTGCCGATGCGCGTGGCGCCGGATTGGTCGAACCTGGCGGCGCTTACGGACGGGTTCGACGCCCAGGGCCTCTACATCCCCAGCTACGGGCTGCTGAAGTATGCGGCGGGTGGCGGCGACTTCGACGACCACCAATTCAATTTCACCGAGACGGATCGCGCCTTCAATCACGGCGCGAGCCAGAGCGATACCTACGAGCTCAAAGAGGCCTACATCGACCTGGAGTCTCTGGACAGTCGGCTCTGGATTCGTGCCGGCCTCCAGAACATCGTCTGGGGCAAGACGGAGCTCTTCCGCACCACCGATCAGTTCAATCCACAGGATCTGGCGCTGGCCTCGTTGCCGGCGCTGGAAGAGTCGCGCATCGCGCTATTGTCCTGGCGCGCCGTCTACTCGCTCTACGACGTGGGTCCGCTCGAGGACGTGCGCGTCGAGTTGGCGATGAATTTCGACCGCGTCAAGCCGGCAGACCTTGGCGCCTGCGGCGAGCCCTACACGCCCGACATCGTCTGCGGCCTGACCCTCGGCAGCGCCATCCACAGCCTCACCGGCGTCGGCGTCGCCGCCTACGATCGCCCGCCGAATGGGTGGGACGACGTCGACGGTCTCGAGTTCGGCGGTCGCATCGAGTTCCGCTGGGATCGCTTCAGCTTCGCGATCGTCGATTTCTACGGCTACAACGATTTTCCCTACCCCGAGCCCATCTTCTTCTACGAGCGCAACGTCGATCCGGACACGGCCATGCCGCGCAAGGCGAATGCCAGAGGCGATTGCCGCAACCGGGCGGCCTTCGTGGCCGACGGCGTGTACGGGTCGAGCGCCGGCCTGACGGTGCTTCACGGCGGCGACCCCTACAGGGAAGCCGTGCTGCGGGAGGAGCGCCTCTCGAACGAGTTACCGGGCTTCGAGGGCGGTGACCCTGCGGGCTTCGAAGAGCGCCAGGTGCGCCCCACGGGCCTCGAGGACAACTTCGATGGGGCCGGCGGTCTGAACGATGACTGGTGGCGTCGCAAGGAGTCGTACAGCCTCTTCGGCATCGGCACCGACTCCGACTGCCTGAAGCCCGGTGGCGCGCCGAATTTTCCCAACGAGAACCGTTTCGACGAGCGCCTCGCCGGCGACCCAGCGGATTTCGAGAACTACAGCAGCAACGTCAAATATGTCGACCCCAACGACCCCTCCCAGGGAATCGTCATCGACGGCAGCATCAGGGATGACACCTACAGCGGGTTCACCGTCGGAGCGAACGCGGCCGGCGAGAACACCGCGATGCAGTGGACCCGCGAGGGCTTCTCGGTGGACTATGCACTCGTCCATCATCCTGGCAATCAGCAGTTGTTCAATTTCATCTGCAGCGGGACCGTGTCCATCGCCGTGGCGGTGGCGCCCGAGGCCTGCGCCTGGAACCTGTGGGGCTCCGACAGCCTGCTCGCCAACGACGCCAGCGGCCCGCCGTTCTCGGAGATGTTCAGCGTCTCGTTTGCAGGCGATCCCAATTTCACCGACTCGAACCATCTGTTGGGCACAGTGATCAGCGCCACCAAGGGGAACATTGGTGGTATGACGATGCGCCACGTCGGCCTTGCGACGCTCAACAGCGACGTGCGCGACGGCCGCATCGGCGCCACGGACAATGCATTCAACCTCCGTGTCGGTTTGGCACCGGGCAATGTGCGCCTGAAGGACATGGCGCGCGACGTATTCGATGCCATGACGCTGGATAATTCGCTCACCTGGCAGCAGAAGGCCGCGCTTGGATGCGGTCCGGCGTACGGCACGCGCTGCGACTCGGGTGCGGCCGTGGTGCGCGTCGAGATCGTAGATTGCAAGAATCTCCCGAACTTCGACGGCAAGAAATGTCCGAATCTGATCGGTAATGAAGCAGCGCTCTTTGGCGAGATCGACATCGAGAACGAGACGGTGGCCCGCATCGCGTCGCAGCGTTACCGGATGCGCAAGAACCCGGACACCTGCGATCCGAACGCCGCGCCCGGTGAGCCGGGCTACGACGAGACGGGCGAGGGCTGCGTGTGCCCACCGGAAAATCTCAGCGAATGCCGCATCTGGGGACGCGGCGGCGGCCTCGATGTCCTGAACGCAGAGGCAAGTGTCGTGGTGCAGTCCTTTTCCGGCTTCGAAGGTACGCACGGTCGGACGAACACGGACTACGACATCGATACCTGGGTGACCTGGGCGAAGGACACCCCCCAGCCCGGCACGATCGGCCTGTCGCGTGTCATCGATGAGTTCGGTGAGGTGATCCAGGAGCACAAGCCTTTCGGCGGCGGCGTGGTGTGCTCGCGCTATGCACCGGGCAGCCGCTACGCCGACAGCAGTGGGCTGGTGAAGTTGCCCGGCTGCCGCGGCGCCGTCAGCGCCACGGTCGACAAGAGCACTTTGTCGATCGAGGTGGAGTTCGAGCCGTTCTACTCACCGCACGTGGACGGCTGCGTATTTGGCCACTCCATGACGAGTGATGGCGGCACCGGTGACACCTATTACGTCCAGGCCATGCGGCGCAACGCGGCGGGCGAGCTCGAGAAAGACGTGGAGCTGCAGAATGAGCTCTACGAGAGCTGCTTCAACAACGGGGATGAGATGTTGACGGATCCGGATGCACCCGGCGGCCAACGGAAGAACATCCACTATGGCGACGGCCAAGCCGACCCGACCTGGTTCTCCTACACCCGGCGAAGAGATCACACCAGCCCGTTCAGGACGCGGCTGTCGTGGGGCGCGGGGCACCTCTTCCACCCGGTGGCGCAGTGTGAGGAGGCCGGCGCTGGGTTCGTGCCCGGTGATCATCCGTGGAACTCCGGGTGGAGGGATTCGGATGGTGACTTCCATCCAACGGCGCCCGATCCGGATGACCCGACCACCCTCGAGTCGAGGATGATCAGCGACAGCCACAACCTCTGTCGCACGTTGAATCGCGACTACGAGGATGACTTCCTGGATGGCAACGCCCAGGTCTTCCGCAACGAGTTGGCGGCCGTCTCGTACAATCTCCAGCTGTTCCTGGCGGTTTCCAGCTGCAACATCGTCAGCGGCGACGACCCCGAGAACCCGGAGTGCTTCAATCAGAACGCGCCCTGGGCGCCCGACCGTTGTTCGCTCTCGACACCGCACTACTGTCGCAACGTGAAGGGCTTCCTCGGCGTCGCCGGGGTGTCCCGCAACGATCCGCGAGCCGGCGGAAATGCGGCCTTCGGTCGCCGAGACTTCATCTGGCACAGTGGTGGCGAGGTGGCGCTGCGTTACAAGCGCCGCAATGTGTTCGGCTTCTCCATGGACTTTGCCGAAGACGTGACCAAGACGAATTGGGGCATGGAGTTCACCTGGATCGGCAAGACGCCTTGGGCCGACAACAACTCGATGAGCAATACGACCGGGAGCGACACCTTCAACCTGACGATCTCGGTCGATCGCCCCACGTTCATCAACTTCCTGAACGCGAACCGCACGTTCTTCTTCAACACCCAGTGGTTCTTCAACTACATCCCGGAACACGGGAACGGCTTCACCACATTCAAGAACCCCTTCAATGTGCTGTTCACGGTTGCGATGTTCACGGGCTACTACCAGGACCGCTTCCTGCCGCAGATCATCACCGTGTACGACTTCGGGTCGCGCTCGGCGGGTATCCTGCCGCAGCTGCAGTACCGCTTCACAGAGGCCTTCTCCGTGACCTTCGGCGTGAGCTTCTTCCTGGGTCGCAGCGAGTACGTGCCGATGCCTGTGCGGGGCTTTGCACCGGACTCCAACCGCGCCGGGCCGAATGCCTATAAAGACGGCGTCACGCGGCTGCTGTCATTGATTTCTCGGCGCGATGAGATGTGGATGCGTCTGCGTTGGACTTTCTGACGCCGCTCCATTGACCGCTTCGGCGGTCAGCGACCGCGCACCAGGAAGCTCGTCGAGGTGAAGCGGCGGCGTTGGCGCTCGTCGGCCGGCGTGGATCGCATATTGTACGACTCGCGCCGCCAGCCGCTGTCGTCGGCGACCCGGTAGAAGACTTCCGCCACCGGGTCGAACACGCTGGCCCGCTGGGTGCCGGGCCAGGTCGGGTAATTCAGCGTGTCATCGCTGTAGCGGTGCACTGGGATCCCCACGTTCAGGATGCGTCCGCGGCCTGCCCGGGTGACGACGTAGAGCGGTTGCTGCGTCTGCCAGTCGACGTACAGGACGATGGTCTCGTGGTCCAGGTTCGTCTCCAGCGCCTTGCCTTCGATCACGACGGCCCAGCGCACGTCCCAGCGGTCGCTGGCCACGGAGAGGCCGTGCGGACCGAAGTTGCGGCTCTCGCTGGTCGGAAAGCCCGGGCGGGAGCTGTTGAGGGGCGCCAGCACCTCGCGTTCGCCGTGCACCCGCCAGATGTAGGCGTTGGGGCGCAGGGCCAGGGCGGTGAAGCCGCGGTCGATGTGTTCCGTCTGCTGGATCGAGAGCGCGCTCGTGGGATTGATGGCGAGCCCTCCGCCGCCGTAGAGATCGCCGCCGACGTTGATGCCGCCGCCGCCGGAGTCGCCGGCCACCGTGTAGCGCGGCAGGTACACGCCATCGACCCACGCCGTGGCCGCGCGCCGCACTTTTCGCTGGGTGGGCACGTACACGAAGGTCTCGTCGGAGGTGGTGTAGCGCTGCTGGGCTTCGATCGGACGCATCTGGCGCCAGGCCAGGTGGCGGGCGGCGTGGGGTTCGGAAAAACGGCCCCCGGCGATCCACTGGCTGCCGCCGGCGTCGCTCACGGTCAGGTTCTCCTCCCCCAGGTCGCTTCGGAAGCGGGTCTGCAGGAAGAAGAAGAACCCCTCGTAGACATGGCTGCGCCCGGCGCGCCCGAGGATGTCGACCAACCGGAAGTTTCCGAAGGGCCCGGCGCCGCGGAAGCGTCGCTCGAGATTCCAGGCCCACTTTGCGCCGGCCTGCGGCGACTCGAGATCGATGCTCTCCGGCGGGAAGGGCAGACCCGCCGTGTAGTTCTCGAGGTTGCGCTCGGGGTCGAGTCGCGCCTCGCCCGCGTGGGCCTCGCTGGCCGCGCGATAGAACTCGGGTACTGCGTAGACCCGGTGGCAGTCGCCGATCATCATCTCCATGCCGGGATAGAAGAAGACGTGCCGGTTCTGCCAGATCTCCGGGGGGAGCAGGCTGCGCAGCGCCAGCAGGTCCGAGTGGGAGAGCCGCTGACCTTCCTGTAGGCGCTGGGCGACGGCGTCGCTGACGCCCGGGCCGATGGGCCCGCTGATGGTTGGGCACTGATGGGGCTGCGGCGGCGCTGCGGCTCCGGCCGGGGCCAGCAGCCAGCACACCGCTGCGAGGGCGAGAGGACGTCGATTCACGGGGCCTCCACGGAAGCGTGGGATGATTCTATCCTAGGGCCCGAGGACGGCAGGTTTGACGCGACACTCGATTGTATTTCCGCTCGCCCTGGGCTGCGTGCTGCTGCTGCTCGTCGCGGCATTGGGCGTCGGCTGGCAGGCGTTGGTCTTGAATCGGGACCTGGAGGAAGTCGATTGGCTGTTGGTCGTGCTCGGAGCCCTCGGCTCGCTGCTCAGCGTCGCCGGTCTCGTATGGCTGTGCCTCTGGCTGCTGCGGGAGATCGGCGTGAATCAGCGCCAGCGTGCCTTTCTCGACGCCGTGACCCACGAGATGAAGACGCCGCTGGCGTCGCTGCGGCTCTACGTCGACACCTTGGGCCGGCACGATCCCGATCGCGACCAGCGGCTCGAGTTTCTGAACCGCATGCGCGGCGATCTCGAGCGGCTCGAACGCACCGTCGAGCAGGTGTTGATGGCGGCCCGTGCGGAGGGTGACCGCAAGCCCATGGAGCTCGAACGCGTGCCGCTGGCGCAGCTGTTGCGCGCCTGCATCGAAGAGATCTGCGAGATGCACCAGCTGCCCAGGGATGCCGTGCGTCTCGAGGGAGCCTCCAGCGAGCGGGCCGCAGCGAACCCGAGTGTGCGTGGCGACGCCGCGGAGCTGTCCGTGGTCTTTCGCAACCTATTGGAGAACGCCGTGAAGTATTCGGATGCGCCGGTGGACGTGCGGGTGTGCATGCGCTCCGGTGAGGACGGCCGCGTCGATGTAGAGATCACCGACTCGGGCATTGGAATTCCGTCGGGCGAGCTGCGCAAGATATTCCAGCGCTTTTACCGCGTGGGCCGCGATGTGCAGCGCACCGCTTCCGGACTCGGGCTGGGGCTCTACATCGTGCACAACCTGTTGCGGCGCCAGGGGGGGCGTGTGGTGGCGCGCAGCGGTGGCTGGGGCCAGGGCAGCCGTTTCGTCGTCACGCTGCGAGCGGTCTGATGGCGCGCATTCTGATCATCGAAGACGAAGAGCACCTCGCCCGCGGGCTGCAGTTCAATCTCGAGGCGGAGGGTCACGAGGTCGACATCGAAGAGTCCGGCCGTGGCGGAGCCGAGCGCCTGGAGCGCGACGCCAGGGCCTGGGATCTGGTGATCCTGGACCTGATGCTGCCGGGCATGAGTGGCTTCGAGGTGGCGCGCCGCGCCCGGGCCGCCGGCAACCTCACGCCGATTCTCATCCTGACGGCGATGGACGCGACCCGTGACCTTGTGCGCGGGCTCGAAGAGGGTGCCGACGACTACTTGACGAAGCCCTTCGAGCTCGACGAGTTGTTGGCGAGGGTGCGAGGACTGCTGCGCCGACGCCGCTGGGATGGGGCAGATGCCGCGGCAGATGCGGAGCCGCGGTCCGAGATCCGCATCGGCGACGCGACGGTGCGCTTCGATCGCTTCGAAATCGAGACGCAAGCGGGCACGGTGAGTCTTACGACTCGAGAAGCGGGCCTGCTGCGCGCGCTGCTGGCGCGCGACGGGGATGCGGTCACCCGCGGCGAGTTGTTGGAAGAGGTCTGGGGCCTGCGCCCGGACACCCGCACCCGCGTCGTCGACAACTTCGTGGTGCGCCTGCGCCGCTATCTCGAGCCCAACCCCTCACGTCCCAAGCACATCGTTTCGGTGCGAGGCCACGGGTATCGCCTGGTGCGCTGACCCTTGTGCAGGGCACCCGCGGCGTGCGACTCTGGATGCGGTGAGGGATCCCCTGAAGTTCTTCGTGCGCCCCGTGTTGCGGGACGCGTCGCTGGTGCTGGCCTTCGACGGGTGGAACGACGCGGGCGCCGCTGGAAGCACCGCTGTCGCGTTTCTCGAGCGTGAGCTGCATGCGGTGCCGCTGGCCGAGATCGAGTGCGAGGAGCTGCTCGATCTCACCGTGACACGCCCCAACGTGCGCGCGGAGAGCGACGGCCAGCGCACGATCGAGTGGCCGAAGCTGTCGTTCAGCTTTGGCTCAGCCGACGCTTCGCGCGAGCTGGTGCTCGCCGAGGGCCCGGAGCCGCACCTGCGTTGGCGCAGCTTCTGCGACTCGGTCTCCGAGGTCGTGCGAGTGGTGGGCGTGCGTCGCGTGGTGCTGCTGGGGGCCTATCTGGCGGATGTGGTCTACTCGCGTCCGGTCAGCGTGACGGGCTTCGCCTCACACCCGGGGCTGCTGGAGCTCCTCGACGTGGCGGCCTCCGGCTACGAGGGGCCCACCGGCATCGTCGGTGTGCTGGCCGAGCATCTGGCGGCGGAGGGGCACGAGGTGGTGAGCCTGTGGGCGGGCCTCCCCCATTACATCAACGCGTCGCCCAACCCGCGCGGCGCCCTCGCCCTGGTGCAGAAGCTGGTGGTGTTTCTCGACCTGAAGCTCGATCTCGAGGGCCTCGCCCGCGAGGCGGCGGCGTTCGAAGAGCGTGTCTCCACGCTGGTTGCTTCCGATCCGGAGCTCGGTGAGTACGTGCGCGCGCTGAAGAAGCGAGAGTTCGCGCAGTAGAGGGGACGGTGTTGCCTTCTTGCCTTTTTCCATCGGGCGGTGGAATCAGCAAGCAGGTCTGAAAAAGGCAAGAAGGCAACACCGTCCCCCGCTCGCGGGGGTCGGGCTAGAGCTCGATCGATTCCTCGATGAGCATCACCGGGATGTCTTCCTCGACGGGGTAGAAGACGCGGCCGTCTTCGCGCAGCAGGCCCTCGCTGGGAGCCCTCTCAACGCGGCTGCCGCCACGGTTGCGCAGCTCTCCCGCCGCCGTGGCGTCCGCTAGCTGGCGGAGCACTTCGTCCGGCGCCGGTGCCACCGGCTGCTGGGTCTCGGGGCAGACGAGAATCTCGAGCAGTTCCTGACTCACGGGCATGGGCTGGCGTCCTCCGGAAACGGCTCGGGAAGCCTAGCGAATGCGAGTGTCCGTTTTTGCTTGGCTCCCATCTACAGCCGCAATTCCCCGGCTCGCTTGCCGCGGGTCCGGCGCTGGCCTTCAAGGTATGGAAATAATTGATGAAATAGGGATGAATTCAACGGCGTGTCTCAGCCCGTGCCGCCGCGCGGGCCGCGATCGGCCGGCGATCCGAATTTCGAGACGCACCGTCTTGACTCTGCGCGGCGCATTCAGTATTCCACCGCCCGGATTGCGGACGTCAGGCCCCGCGCGCTTCGCTCGCGGCCACGCCTTTTCGTTCTTGAACCCAAGCTTCGAACGCTTCGCCCCATCCTCCGGCGTGCAGACCCGCGGGATGTTGGACGCCACGAGAGGGACGAGAGTTCCGAATGAGCGAGAACGCCACCGAGCGTCGTTTGGCCTTGGTCCTCCTCGCGCTCGCCGTCGTCGGTGGCGTGGTGTTGCTGAGCGGCGGCCTCACCAGCTCCGCTGATGCGGGCTCCGGTCACGCGCTGGTTGCGAGCAGCGTCTGTGAGGCGCAGGAGTTGAAGCGCCGCCAGGCCGAGGATCCCTCTCTGGAAATCGAGATCCCGGCGGAGTTCAACACGCCGTGGCCCACCTGGGAGGCGTGCCGCTCCCACACCGCTGCCGAAGACCCGGATGCCCCGGGCCCGCTCCAGCCGATCCAGTTCAGTCACAAGCACCACGCCGGCGACTTCCAGATCGAGTGTCTCTACTGCCACTCGGACACCGACAGGTCGCGCATGGCCGGAGTGCCCTCCGTGGAAGTCTGCATGGGTTGTCATGCACAGTTCCCGCCCAGCTATGACGAGCTCGAGGGCATCCAGACCCTCAAGAAGCACTGGGAAGAGCAGACTCCCATCGAGTGGGAGCAGATCCACCGGCTGCCCGAGCACGCGAAGTTCCGTCACAACCGGCACGTCCAGGCCGGCTTCGACTGCCAGACCTGTCACGGTCCCGTCGAGGAGATGGACAAGGTCTACATGACCGAGGACACGCACTGGTGGCCCTGGATGTTGCCGACCCAGAAGCTCGAAATGGGGTGGTGCGTCAATTGCCACCGCGAAAACGCAGCGTCGCAAGACTGCTACACGTGCCACTACTAGGAAGACCCGGGGACCCTGACCGCATGGCCGAAATCGATCGTCGCGACTTCCTCAAGCTCGCCGGTGTCGGCGCTGGCGCGGCTGCGACTACGGGCTGCTATCGCGCGGCGGAGCTTCCCGAGCAGCTGATTCCGTACGTCGTCCAGCCCGAGGAGATCACGCCGGGCATCGTCACCAGCTACGCGTCGACGTCGCAGGAGTGCGCCGCGGGCTGCGGTGTGCACGTGCGAACCCGCGAGGGCCGCCCGGTCAAGCTCGAGGGCAACCCGGAGCATCCGGTCAATCGCGGCGCCCTATGCGCGGGCTGCCAGGCGAGCATCGGGCGCACCTACCATCCGGATCGATTCCGGGCGCCACAGCAGCGCGGTGCCGATGGCAGACTCAGCGAGATCAGCTGGGAGGACGCTACGGCGTTGCTGGCCAGCAAGCTCGCCAGCGCTGGCTCGGGTGCCCGCCTCTTCGGCTCGCCGACGGGTCCGTCGCTGTCCGGTCTCATCGATGCCTTCGTCGCGGCCACCGGCGGCGGCGAGCGCGTCACCTACGAAGCTTTCTCTGACGAGACGCTGCGGGCCGCCAGCGAAGCCGTCTTCGGCTCGCGCACCCAGCCGCTCTTCGATCTCAGCGAGACGGATTACGTCATCGATTTTGGCTCGGACGTCCTCGACACCGGTCGCTCGCCGGTCGAGCACGCGCGTCAGCTGGCGGAGGCGCGCGACATTACCAGCGAGCGCGGCAAGGCCGCGCGCCTCGTCTATGTCGGACCGCGCCTCGACGGCACCGCGGGCCGCGCTGACGAGTGGCTGGTGGCCAACCCCGGCACCGAGGGCCTGCTGGCGCTCGGCATCGCGCGGGTGGTGCTCGACAAGCGCAGCGCCGCGGGACAGCCCGTCGGCGGAGAGTTCGCGCAGCTGCGCGCCATCCTGGGTCGCTTCGACCCGAATCAGGTGGCCCAGAGCACTGGCGTTTCCGCCGACGCGATCCGTCGCATCGGAGACGAGGTTGCAGCGGCGAATCGGGCGGTCGCACTGCCCCCTGGCAGTGGCCTCTCCGGCACCAACGCACTCGGGGCCCACGCCGCCGTCCTGATCCTCGATGCGGTGATCGGCGCGGTTGGCGTCAGTGTCGGCATCCCCGCCAGCGACGGTGGTGGCTCCTCGCCTTTCCGCGCTGTCGAGACGCTGGTGGCAGACGCCGCCGCCGGTCGGGTTTCGCTGCTGCTGCTCCACGGCCTGGCCAACCCCGTCTATTCGCTGCCGCCGGCGCTGGGTGTGGCAGAGGTCTTCGCGAAGGTCGACTTCGTCGTGTCGTTCGCGTCGCTGCCCGACGAGACCACGGAAATCGCCGACCTGATTCTGCCCGACCACGCTGCGCTCGAGTCCTGGGGCGACGCCGCCCCGCGCCCCGGTATCCGTTCGGTGGTGCAGCCGACCTTGCGACCGCTCTACGACACCCAGGCCCTGGGCGACACATTGCTCCAGACGGCTCGGGTCCTGGGCGACAGAGTGGCTTCGCGGCTTCCGTCCGGCAGCTTCCGTCAGGTCGTCGAGGCGAATTGGTCCGGTACGGATTGGCGCGAGGCCCTCGGCCGCGGCGGAGTGTTTTCGACGCCGGCGCTGCGCGCGGCGGCCCTGCAGCCGAGCGCGTCCGGCCTGAAATTCGAGGCTCCGAAGCTGGTGGGCTCCGGCGACTTCGTGCTGCTGGCCAACCCGTCGCCGCTGCTCGGCGATGGCCGGGGTGCGGCGCTGCCCCACCTCCAGGAGACGCCGGATCCGGTCACCAAGATCGCCTGGCAATCCTGGCTGGAAGTGAGCCGCGAGACGGCCAAGCGCCTCGGCATCAACGAGGGAGACGTGGTTGCTGTCGAGACCGCTGCCGGCAAAGCAGAGCTGCCGATCTTCCCGCGCGGTGGCATTCGCGACGACGTGGTGGCGCTGGCCACCGGTCAGGGCCACACGGTCGGTCTCTATGCTTCGCGGGAGCACGACGGCAAGCCCGGTGAGGCACGCGGCGTGAACGTGATGTCGCTGCTGCCGGCCGCCACGGACGCCACCGGCGCCTTCGCCTGGCTGAGCACGAAGGCGAGCCTCACGCCGACCGGTGCGCACCGACGGCTTCCCAACACCCAGCGCAGCGACAACAAGCGCGGCCGTCAGCTCGGCGAGGCCATCAGCTTGGCGGCGCTGGCTCGGGGGGACTGGAACGCGGAAGCTCACGGCGAACCTCACGGCCGTCACAACGAGCCGAACCACGGCGGCGGCAATTGGGAAGCCTCCCACGGCGATGCGCAGGCTGCCGATCACGGCGACGACCATGCGGCAGCCGCCGCGGCGCTGCCGGCGGTCGCCGCGGCCGCCGGCCACGAAGAGGGCAAGGCCCACGAGATCCGCCGCCCCTTCGATCCCGCAGACGACGCCGTCGATGCCAGCGACTACCGCTGGGGCATGACCATCGATCTCGATCGGTGCAATGGCTGCAGCGCTTGCATCGTCGCCTGCAACGTCGAGAACGTCGTGCCGGTCGTCGGCGAGGAGGCCGTCCTGCGCAACCGCGGGATGAATTGGCTGCGTATCGAGCGCTACGTCGGTGACGGCGAGCAGGAGCTCATCACCGGCCGCCAGCGCCCGGACGATCGCGAGCAGCTCGGCAACACCGACATTCGTACTTCTCCAATGTTGTGCCAGCAGTGTGGCGCGGCTCCCTGCGAGCCGGTCTGCCCCGTCATTGCCACGTACCACAACGAAGAAGGCCTGAACGGCATGATCTACAACCGCTGCATCGGCACGCGGTACTGCTCGAACAACTGCCCCTACAAGGTGCGGCGCTACAACTGGTTCGATTACGCTATCCACAACTGGCCGGATCCGATGCCGCTGGGCCTGAACCCGGACGTCACCCTCCGCGGCCAGGGTGTCATGGAGAAGTGCACGTTCTGCATCCAGCGCGTTCAGACCGCCCGGCAGACCGCGAAGGATCAGAAGCGGGTGATCGCTGACGGCGAAGTGCAGACCGCCTGTCAGCAGACCTGCCCGACCCAGGCGATCAGCTTCGGCAATCTGCGCGACGAGAACGGGGTGGCCCGCAAGCAGGCTCGCCAGTCCGAAGCGCGCGCCTACCACGCGCTGCACGTCCTGAACACCCGGCCCGGCATCACGTATCTCGCGAAGGTGAAGCGGGTCGACGAGGGAGAGAACCACGGATGACGCCGCCTCCCGGCGAATCGGTCTCTGGGATGATGTTGCGCGATACCCCGGCGCCGCCCGACTCGAAGGTCAATCGCGACCTGCTGTCGGTGATGGACGGGACATCGCTCGGCTATTGGCTCCTACTGCTCCTGGCTGCGAGCTTCACCGGCGCGGCCGGCGCGACCTTTGCCTACCAGGTGTACGAGGGGCTGGGCATCGCCGGCTACGCCCACCCCGTTTTCTGGGGTGCATACATCGTCACCTTCGTCTTCTGGGTTGGTATTGCCCACGCCGGTACGCTGATCTCGGCGATTCTCTTCCTGTTCCGGGCGAAGTGGCGCAATGCGATCAACCGCAGCGCCGAGGCGATGACGGTGATGGCCGTGCTCACGGCGGCACAGTTTCTGGGCATCCACGTCGGCCGCATGTGGAAGTCCTATTTCATCCTGCCGTACCCGAATCAGCGTGCGCTCTGGGTGAACTTCAAGAGCCCGCTCATGTGGGACACCTTCGCGATCTCGACCTACGCGACGATCTCGATCCTCTTCCTCTTCGTCGGCCTGATCCCCGACTTCGCCGTCGCGCGCGACAGGGCCAAGGGCTGGCGCAAGCTGCTCTACACACCGCTGGCCGGCGGCTGGCAGGGCACGTCGCGCCAGTGGAAGTCGCACAACCGCGCGGTGCTCCACCTCTCGGGGCTCGCGACACCGCTGGTGCTCTCGGTGCACAGTGTCGTTTCCTGGGACTTCGCCGTCTCGATCGTTCCCGGTTGGCACGCCACGATTTTCGCCCCGTACTTCGTGGCCGGCGCCATCTTCTCGGGCTTCGCGATGGTATTGACGGTGATGATCCCGGTGCGCCGTATCTTCGGCCTCGAGGAGTACATCACCGACTATCACTTCGAGAACATGTCGAGGTTCATCCTGCTGACCTCGCCGATCGTCGGCTACGCCTACCTCTCGGAGTACTACATCGCCTGGTACGGCGGAGTCGAAGCGGAGCAGAG
>JAFDDG010000009.1 GCA_019310965.1 Deltaproteobacteria bacterium | reverse complement strand
GCCGGCGGATCGGGTGCTCGAGCGTGCGTTCGCCGCGGCGGATGCCATCGCCGCCAACGCGCCGCTGGCCGTGCGGGAAACCCGGCGCGGCGTGCGCGAGATCTGGGGCCTCGGCCTCGACGAAGCCTACGTGCGCCAGGACCAGATCGGGAGGGAGCTGCGCAAGACCGAAGACGCCCGCGAGGCACAGCGGGCCTTCGCCGAGAAGCGCAAGCCGGTCTGGCGGGGACGCTAGGAGCCGGACCCAAGACAGGCGCGAGGCTCAGACGCCGATGCATCACCGCTGGCTGCGTTGGGCTCGATCGCCCCAGCCCCGCTGGGGCTCGATCGCGCGCATTGGCAGCAGCGCCTGGAGCTGCCCACGCCGGTCAGCCGGAATTCCACCACGATGCTCACCAGGAGCATGGACGCCAGACAGGCGATGGCGACGAAGCGCATGGCCGACACATCGAGCTGTCGTCCACCGCTCTCGAGGGTTCGATGCTGTTCAGTTTATTGCTTGAAATGCGCTGCCAGAATTGCGAATCATGTCTGCAAGGAGGATTGCATGTCACGTCTGCCTCTCGTGAAGCCGGAGACCGCAGCGCCGCCGGTGCGCGAGCTCTTCGAAGCAATGCCCGTGAAGCTCTCGATCTTCGGTCTCATGGCCCAGGCGGAGACCTGTCTCCAGCCGCTGGTGGATCTCGGGACCGCGATTCTGAGCCAGCAGAAGCTCGATCCCAGAGTGCGCGAGCTGGCGATCCTCCAGGCCGCGCAGCTCACGCCGGGGCGCTACGAGTGGGTGCAGCACGTGCCCATCGCCGAGGCCGTCGGAGCCAGCGCCGCGGAGATCGCGGCGGTGGAACGTGGCGACTGGAGCGCCGCTGAATTCGATGCGATGACCTCGGCGGCGCTGCGTTTCGGTGCGGACACGCTGCAGCATGCGAAGGTGTCGGATGAGCTATTCGCCGAGCTGCGCAGCCACTTTTCGCCCAGGGAAATCGTCGAGCTCGTGCTGACTCTCGGCTACTACAGCATGCTCGCGCGGCTCACCGAGGTGACCGAGCTCGAGGTAGACGAGCCCGTCGGGATGCAGATCGTCGACGCCCTCGATTGAGGCAGGCTTTCCCGGGAAGGGAGCGTCGCGCCGGTGACGCTCGACCTTCGGCTGGCCCGGGCGCTCTCCCGCTTCTTGCTCGAGAACGCGATCCTGAAGGGGGCGATCTGAGCCCGCAGCGTCAGCTGATGATGCCGCTGCCGCCGCCGGGGCCCCTGAGGCCGCCGGCGGGCATCTCACCGGGCACCACGATGCGCGATGCCTCCCGGCGCTGGATCTCGCGGGCTTCCTCGACGAGCCGGTCGACGGCCTCCTGGATGCCCTGGGGAAACTGGGCCGCGGCCTCTTCGAGCGTCGTGGCTTCGAGCTGGCACTGCACGGGCACTGGGCCGCCCTGGGACATCAGCGTCGTCTGACCGGTGAAGAGCGCGGGACGGCTGGGGTCGTCCGAGCCATCCGGCTTGATCGGTGTCAGCTTGCGGATCGAAGCGACGCGCAGGTCCGTGATGAGCTCTTCTCGATAGAGGTTGGTCGTATCGACCTTGATGTCGGCCAGGCCGGGGGGCTGTTCGGGCTGCTCGTCGCTCACGACACTCTCCTAGAGGCGGCTCGCACCGCGGGGCTTCCGAGGATGCGCCAGATGCGTGCGATGCGCACCTCTCTCCGAGGTCCGACCCTGCGTTGGTCAGCTCGCGCCGGAATCCGTCGCGTTGCATGTCTAGAGGCCATCTCAACAACCCCTCGGTCGCCAGTCACCTGCCTTCGACCCGATCTCTGCGTTGCGAAATCTCGCCGGTGCGACGGCTATGGCTGCGATTTTGCGCCTTGATCTCGGGCCGAATTCAGGCGCCTGGCTCGGTCGGGGTTTAGGAGATGGCCTCTAGCGTTCCTTCGCCCAGCGACATCCGACCACGAACCCACCGGCGGGCCTCTTCGGCTCGCTGAAGGCGGTGACCGGCAGGGCCAGCGTGTCGACCAGAAGCGTCGGAATCAGGTCCAGCGTGAAGAAGACCTTGCCGTCGAAGGGCACCGTCGGCGTGATGTCCGCGTAGTAGCGCGCGCCGGAATACACGCCCGGGCAACCCTCCTGCCAGGAACGTGTGGCCTGACACCCGCCGAGGAGCAGCAGGCCGGTAGCGAAGAGTACACTGCGTCGCACGACATTCGAGGATAGCGCCTGGGCCAGCTCCCGGTGATGGGCCGCGTGCTCAGCTCGCGGGCCGTGCCCGCGAGCACGTGGCTCGAAGGTGCATGCTCCGCTCGCCGATGGTGGATTCGGCGAGGTCGTGTCGTGAGTTCGGGGCGGAGGCGTCGCGAAAGACGAGACTTGTGCTGCGTTCCGACCATTCCGCGCGCCTGCTCGATGCAGTTTGGTTGTGCTATTTCCCTGCTTTTTGCGCCCGAGGTCCTCCATGCAGCCCGATCGTCGTCCCGAGCGTCCGGAGTTCTCGTCGGGACCGTGCGCGAAGCGGCCGGGCTGGAGCTCGGCCGCGCTCGCCGATGCCGTCGTCGGCCGCAGCCATCGTGCGCCGGCGGGCAAACAGCGCATCCAGGCGGTGATCGAGCGCAGCCGGGCGTTGCTGGGCATGCCCGAGGGCTGGCGGCTCGGCGTCGTGCCCGGCTCGGATTCGGGCGCATTCGAGATGGCCATGTGGAATCTGCTCGGCGCGCGGCCGGTGGATGTGCTGGCCTGGGAGAGCTTCGGGGCCGGTTGGGCGACGGATGTGACCAAACACCTGAGGCTCGACGCCGTCGTCATCGAGGCCGGCTACGGCGCGCTGCCGGACCTCTCGCGCATCGACCCCGCACACGATGTGATCTTCACCTGGAATGGCACCACCTCCGGAGTTCGTGTGCCGGGCGCCGATTGGATTCGGCGGGATCGCGAGGGTCTCGTCCTGTGCGACGCCACGTCTGCCGTCTTTGCCATGGAGCTCGCCTGGGACAAGCTCGATGTCGTTACGTGGTCGTGGCAGAAAGTGCTCGGCGGCGAGGCCGCCCACGGCATGCTGGCGCTCTCGCCGCGCGCGATCGAGCGGCTCGAGAGTTTCACTCCGTCCTGGCCGATACCGAAGGTTTTTCGTCTGGCCAAGAACGGCAAGCTCATCGGCGGCATCTTCGAGGGCTCTACCATCAACACACCGTCGCTGCTGTGCGTGGAGGATGCGCTCGATGGGCTCGCCTGGGCCGAACGCAACGGCGGCAACAAGGGGCTCATCGCTCGCTCGGAGGCGAATCTCGCCGAGGTGGCGGCCTGGGTCGAGCGCACATCGTGGGTCGATTTCCTGGCGGCAGACCCCGCGACGCGCTCGTGCACATCGATCTGCCTCGCGATCGTGGCGCCGGAGTTCGTGGCGCTGTCCGAGAAGGCGCAGCGCGAGGCGATCTCGACGCTCGTAAAGCTGCTGGAGAAGGAGGGCGTCGCCTACGACATCGCCGGCTACCGCGACGCACCTCCGGGCCTGCGCATCTGGGGCGGCGCCACCGTCGAGTGCGACGACATCGCCGCGCTGCTGCCCTGGCTCGACTGGGCCTATGCCGAGGTGATGGGCGGCTAGCGGGGCCGGTCGAACTCCCAGGCCAGGAATGTCTCCAGATCTTGCGCCGCCGATTCGGCGTGCTCGCGCACCAGCTCGTGGTGTGCGAAAAGGCCGCGTTCGACCAGTCGCTGGACGCGGCGCCGGTCGAGAGCTCCGAAACGTCGCGCCAGATGGCCGAAGCCCAGCAGCGCACCGCCACGCACGCCGGCGTGGCGGTGACGGGCGAGCTGCGCGCAGGTGCACTCGGCCCACTCGCGTTCTTCGGATTCGAGCGCTACCTCGACGACGATGCGTTCGAGCTCGATCGGGTCGTCGCGCTCGAGGGCAGCTTCGGTGCGAAGGTGCAGTGCGTCTTCCGTTTCCGACACGCGGGCAGTCTAGCTCGCGCATGCCGCGGCTCGCCCGAGCGCGGTGCCGGGGCCCAGGCCGATCCCTCTCAGGAGCTGAATGTGGCCGCGGGCGGCGTGCTCGTTCGCGACAGCAGCCACGCCGCCACAGCGATCGTTGCCCACTCGAAGCCGAGGCCCGAGAATGTGTAGCTGGTGAACGAGCCGTCGAGCAGCGCGCCGAGCAGGCGCGTAGTGCCCAGGCCGCCCACGATGAAGAGCAGCGCCAGCAGCGCCGGACGTCGCAAGGTCGCCTGGGCAAAGGCGCCGGCACAGAGCAGGCCGATGCCCGCCTGGGCGCCGCCGTACATGGCGCGCAGCTCCGTGGTGGCGGTTGGCGTCGAGCCCATGACACCGGCCATTTCGGCCAGCACGCCGGGTTGGAAGAAGCAGTACACGCCGTATCCCAGCCACAGGAGCGTGGAGACGGCAAAGAAGCTGCGCTCGGCCATGTCGGCAAGACCTCTGCCACGCGCACGGCGCGGGCCGCCGCGGGGCTCGCTGCGAGGCGCGCAGCGTATCATGAACTTCGGGCCGACAGGCCGCGGTCCGTGGAGCTGCTCGCGGGTGCCACCGGTGTCGTCGCGGCAGGTGAACAGTCTCCGCTACACGGGGCGGACTGAGCGCCGACAACGCGGATATCTCAGCTGCGCAGCCCGTCGAGGATCTCCACGGTCTCCGGGAAGCGCCCCGTCTCGTGCTTCGAGTAGATGAGCTTTCCATCGACGCTGACATCGAAGATGCCGTTGTCGCCTCGGATGAGCTTGGCCTTGACGTCGAAGGAGTCCTGGATCGCGGCCGCCAGACTGGAGGCCTGAGGCAGGAAGTTTCAAGCGCCGCAGTAGGTGATTTCGATGTGCATGTGGCAAGGATACCGCAGCGGCACCGCGGGGGGAGTCGTCGGGAATGTCGTGCCGGCGCGAGCGAGGCGCCTGCCGGGCCGTGCTGATAGCGCCGGTGTTCGACCCCCTCGTTGCCTGTGGCTGCGGTAGCATTCGCCGCCGAGAGCTCGCTACCGGGACGAGATGCAAGGGGAGGACCGCGGAGAATGAGTGATGTGCAGCAGTGGCGCCGGTGCAGCGTGTGCAAGGAGCCGATTGCGTACGCCAGTGGCTACTGGGTGTGCAACGTCTCCACCTGCAACCGCAAGCGCACCGGGCTCGCGTTCTGCAGCGTGCGCTGCTGGGAAGTGCACCTGCCCGGTGCGAATCACCGCGAGGCCTGGGCCGTCGAGCGCGAGGCCCCGGCTTCGCACGAGGCTGCGGAGCAGAGGCCCCGTCGTCGCGCACCGACACTCGGCAGCGACGACAGCGCTGCGCCGGGGAGCGAGATCTTGATCGTCGCCAGCCGTCTCAAGGAGTATGTGAGGCGGAACGGCGAGTTCAGCACGTCGGACAAGGCGCTCGGCCCGCTCTCGGATCTGGTGCGCGACGCCGTCGACACGGCCATCGAGAACGCGCGTCGCGACGGCCGGCGCACGTTGCTCGACCGGGACATCCCGGGCACGAGCTGACGCGAACCGCGAACGGCTAGGAGCCGCCGGCGCCGAAGGCGGCTCGCAAGGCTTCGATCCGGGCGCGGTTCACTCCCAGATCGCTGTACCCGATGCGCGATGCCGAGCGCACGGCGATCTCTCCGCGATCGGGTCGCAGCTGAAGCTCCAGGTCGTCGCGGTAGCGCAGCAGAGCGCTCGTGCACTGGGCGTGCAAGTAGCCCGAGTATTCTCGAAGGATCTGTGTTCGCGGCAGAGCTGCTACCGCGGCGAGCGCCCTGTGCCACGCCTCCAGCGGATCGCCGCCGAAGCCGAGCGCGGCGATGTGGTGCCGCTCGCTCTCGTCATCGCTGGAAACACAGTTCGGCGAACTCGGACACGGGGCGAGCCGCGCGGCGAAATCGCCGATGTCGGTCGGCGGGCTGCCCGCGCAGGCGAGCAGCGTGATCACGAGCGGCAGGCCGCGGGTGCGGCCGAGGTGAGACATTCAAGCGTCCTCGGGTGAGAGGAATGCCTCATAGGCGCTCAGCGATCCGCTCGGCGTTACGCGGTGCCCACCGCTGGGCGGTGTGTGCCGGCCGGCGCGGCGCGTGACGAGAAGCCGGGGGCTCGCCGCGGCGAGCCCCCGGATTTTCCAGACTACCAGCGGTCCCGCTGCGGGCGGCGCTGGCGCTCCTGCGCTTCGTTGACGCGCAGGGAGCGTCCGCCCATGTCCTTGCCATCGGCTTCGCGAATCGCGTTCTCCGCGTCGGCGGCATCCATCTCGACGAAGCCAAAGCCCCGCGAGCGACCGGTCTCCCGGTCGGTGATCACGACGGCGGAGTGCACCGTTCCGTAGTTTGCAAAAAAATCTTTCAGTTCCGAGTCTGTGACGCCCCACGAAAGGTTGCCAACGTAGATCTTCTTCACGTCCGATCCTTATCCGAGCTCTGTCGAGCTATCGAGATGTGCACGTCGCTCAGGGAGCGGCGCGCACGTGTAGGGTTCACCACGGGTGCCCGATGCACTCGTGGAGCGCTTGGAAACCGATGCGATGCCGATTGATGAACAGGAATTGGGTCACTGAAGAGTATCGAGCAGGTATCGTTCCTAGGCGTCGAGCACCGTACGCCATCCATCCTGGAAGCGCCAGAGCCTCATTCCCGGGGGGTCAACGGGGTTCTTTCCAGCGGCGGCAGCAGGCGATCGTGGTTGCGTAGAAAAGGGGGGTCATCAGAACCCAGGGCAGTTGGGTCTGGAAGTGTAGGGTTCGGCCGTCGAAATTCAGCAGGATGGGGTTCCACCAGGGCCCGGTCGGGATCAGGGGTGCCCAGGAGAGGCGCTTGCCGGCTGCCAGCTGCTCCTGGTAGAGCGTGAGCTCCACGAGGGCGTTTTGGCCCACGAACCAGACGAAGAGCAGGATGAAAGCGCCCCATTTCCAATCGAGAAAGGGCGTGAGCCGGAAGCGGTAGGCACATCCGACCAGCAGCAGACCGAACAGGCAGATGCCGGCATCGGCCAGAGAGTCGACAAGCCAGTTCAGATGGTGCGGGATTGCGGCGCTCAGGGCCGCCGCACGCCGCGCGTCGACGGGCTCGCCGTCGATGAGTCCGTAGCTCAGCCAGATCTCCCAGCCAGTGGCGCAGAAGAAGAGGGAGGCACCGTACACCGTCAGCACCCACGGCTCGAGGCGGCCCCGCCGGCGCAGCATGCCGAGCAGGGCCAGCGGCAGGAGCGCTGCCGTGTAGACGACGACGATGGTGGTGAGGTGATGTGCGGTCAATTGCAGGCGGTAAAGATCTTGCCCGTACGTTTGCCAGAAAGGGGCTCGTCGAAGTTGAGGGTGCCTTCTTTGGACAGCGTGTAGGGGTAGAAGACGTTGCGACAGAAGCCCTCGCGGTGTTCGAGGGCCAGCTGGATCGCCTCGCTCTCGCGGCCGTCGGGCATGGCGATCACCACGTCGGCGACGATGGCCACGGCCCGGTACTTGTCTTTGACGGCCGCGTCGGCGAAGCCCTGCTCGAGCGTCTGCAGCAGCTCGATCTGGGTCGGAAACCGCGGCAGCTCGCCGGGGGCGATGCGCTGGATGGCGCCGTCGCGCCGCATCACGAAGGCGAACGGATAGAATTCCGAACCGGCCTGGAGCGCCCTGGTGGTGTAGGCGATGCCGTAATCGCCCAGGGTGCGGACTTCCTGCTCGGGGGATTGAGGGGGCGCTTCTTCGGTGGCCTCCTCGGAGGCCGGTTCGCCGCCGGTCTCGGATCGACTCGGCGGCGCCGCGAGAAAGAGCAGACACGCGAGACTGGCGGCTAGGGTTCGCATGGAGGTCGATCAAGGCTACCACGCCGGGCTTCCACTTCACGGAACGGCGTCGCCGAACGCAGAACGCTAGCCTGTGCGCTCGGAGGCCCGGCTCCCGCCTCCAGCAGGAGGCTGCCCCCGGAATGCGCCGCTGGCTCGCAGGCTGTTTTTTGAGGCTCTCGGGCTGGGAGCCAGAGGGCGTGAGGCCGACGGAGGCGCGCTTCGTGCTGATTGCGGCGCCCCATACGTCGAACTGGGACATGCTCTTCCTGTTCGCCATGGCCGGCTTCTTCGACGTCAAGATCCGCTGGATGGGCAAGCACGTGCTGTTTCACTGGCCCCTCGGCTGGTTCCTGCGCAAGCTGGGCGGCGTCCCGGTCGTGCGCCACAAGGCCGGCAATATGGTCGAGCAGATGGCCCAGCTGCTGCGCGACGCCGACTCGCTGGCGCTCGTGATCCCGGTCGAAGGGACGCGCGGCTACGTTCCGCACTGGAAGTCCGGCTTCTACCACATCGCTTGCGCGGCGGGTGTGCCCATCGTGATGAGCTACCTCGACTATGCGCGCAAGTGCGGCGGTTTCGGCCCGGCGCTACTGCCGACAGGTGACCTGCGCAGCGATATGGATGAGATCCGGGAGTTCTACGCCGGCAAGGTCGGGCGCCATCCGGACCAGTTCGGCGCGGTGCGACTCAAAGAAGAGATGTAGTGCCGCTTCGCCGGATCAGGCGGAGAGGAGCTGCCGCAGCAGGCCGCTCGCGTACTGCACGTGGTAGAGCAGCACCAGGTAGTAGAGCACGAACGCGATGAAGATCGCGATCACCGCCAGCGGCCGCGAGCGTCGTTGCCAGAGCACCCAGGAGCCGAGGCTGACGAGGCCGAGCTTCGTGGCGACGAACGCCACGGCGTTCTCGTTTACCAGCTCGTCGAGCAGTGTGTTGGCTTCGCGGGCGAGCCCCCAGCGCACCCACACCAGAGTGAAGAGGGCGTCACAGAGGTTGAGCACCAACATCCACTTCACGATGCCCTCGAGCCAGCGGAAGTGCTGGGAGGTGCCCACCGCATGGCTCGTGAGCGACGCGTCGTCCTCACTGCCGGTCGCCTGGCTCAGCTTCTGCTCGAAGCCGCTGTCTGCGCTCATCGCACATCCATCGGCAAACCGGTCCGGCAGCTGATGCACCCGGCGTCGCTACGCCTGGCCCAGCTCCTTCGCCATCAGCGTGCGGACGCGATCGGTGAGCTCGTTCACCGAGAGCCCGGCGAAGCTCTCCGGCGCAATCGGGTCGAGGACCGTGACGCGGATCGGGTAGTGTCCCTGAAGCACGAAGCCGCGCTTGGGCAGCGCATCTCCGCTGCCGCGCAGCAGGATCGGCTGGATCGGAGTTTTCGTGCACAGCGCCAGCTCGAAGGCGCCGGGCTTGAAGGCACGCATGAGCCCGGTGAGCGAGCGCGTGCCTTCGGGAAACATCATGATCGAGTTTCCGGCGGCCAGGGTCGCTTCGCAGGCGCGCATCATCTGTACGACGCTGGCGCGGTTGCCGCGGCGGATCTTGATGTAGCCGTTCAGTGACATGTTCCAGCCCACGAAGGGAAGCCGGAAATTCTCGATCTTCGAGACCCACTTGAAGTGCGTGAACGTGCGGAAGAGCACCAGGATGTCCAGGAGCGAGAGGTGGTTGGCGACCAGCACTGCCGCGCGATCGGAGCGCAGCTTCTCGCGGCCCTCCAGGGTTACCGTCCAGGCCGGGTTCAGCCACGTATAGAGCGAGGCCCAGAAGCAAGTGAAGAGGTGCAGCACGCGCTTGCGACGGTCGAAAGGCGTCGTCAGCGCCCAGATCAGCAGTGCCGCGGGAAATAGCGCGATCGAGCTGCCGACCAGGAACAGCCAGAAGACACACGAGTAGAGGCCGCGAGCGAGCCCGCCTGCGACGCGTGCTGAGCCGTCCAGGCGCACGATGTCAGGTGGACCCTACCAGAGCGAGAGCGGCGGCTTGGGTTTCCTGGCGCCCCCCTGTCGAGAGCGGCGCCCGCGGCGACGGCGCCGCATCCGCTGGTGCAGCTGCGTGCGGCGGGCGGAGAGCCATGCTTCACGCGATTCGGTGTCCTGCCCCTTGCTGTGAGCCTTCTCTCCGGTGGTGCGGAATTCGCAGAAATCGGCGTACGCTTCGAGGTCGTGTTTCAGGTCCTCGGCGACCAGCTCGATCATGATCGCGTCGTCCAGGAAACCCAGACCGGGAATCCGGTCCGGGATCAGGTCCTCGGGCTCGGCGAAATAGGCCAGCGCGTCGACGATGCGCGAACGGTCCGGGCCCGCAAGTTGCCACTCGCTGTCATCGAGCAGGGCGAGCATCGTCTCCAGTGTCGAGAGCCGCTCGCGAACGAAGTCAGAGATTTCGGCGTCCCTGAGATCGGCGAGGAGGTCTTCGGCGCCCTTGCGGATGGTCGCCTCGCTCTTGCCGCGCGCGCTGTCTCGCGCCTCCTTCATCATGTGCCGGAAGTAGCTGATATCTTTCGCGCTCAGATCGAAAGTCACCCGCATGGTCGATTCCCTCCCGCCCGGGTGTGGCACCCAGATCGCCTGTTCCAGAGGAAGTCAGCCTACCATGTTCGCGATCCCGCCGGTCGTCGGCACGGCGGCTGGCTGCGCCACGAGGGGAGACCCTTCACTGGGCCGAGCCGCTCCGGCTCGGCGGCTGCTTCAGGGCTGGGCCGCCAGGCATGCGCCCTCGTACGCCAACACGCGGTAGGACGACGCGTTGGGGAAGCGTCGGCAGCTTCGCTCGGGCACCGAGGCGTTGCGCAGCGCCTCGGCGTCGGGACACACGATGCGCTCGGGTGCGGCGAAGTCGCGCCGCGACGTCACCCGGAACGACCCGTCCTGTCGGATTGCGAGAAGCACGGCGAGGGTTCGCGAGTCGGGCAAGGGCACGCTGTGCGGCACGAAGATCTCGTCGTCCCGGATCGCGACGACCGGCTTGTCCGGCGGCACCGGCCAGCGTTCGATCACCTCTTGGCCGAAACCCAGCTCGAGCACCTCTTCGCTGCCGACGGCCGTCGCGGAGGGCGGCGGCAGCTCGCGGACGAAGACCTCGAGCATGTCGCCGCAGTGGGGGTCGCTCTGGACTCGTTCCTGGACCGCCGTGACGTCGGCGCCATCCACGCGAAAGCGCAGCGGAATGCCGCGTCGCTGGCGACGCTTCTCGAGCTCGCTCGCCGGGCCGAGTGCGCTGGGCAGGATCTGCAGGAAGCTCGCCCACTTTGCATCGTGGAGCGCCAGCGGCTGCGGTTCCGGGGCGCTCTGACAGCCGCACCACCCCGCCAGCAGCAGCAATGCCGCGATGCAGCGCATCATCCTCGCGCGCCGCGAACGTCGGCGAGGCGCACGACCTGCGCCTTCGGCGTGACGATGTCTCCTTCGGGCAGCATGAAGCGCCAGTAGATCGTGCCGCTGCTGCGGCCCATGCTGTCGAGCCAGTTCGGCGCTTCCGGGTCGCTGTGCGCGAGGAGCATTCGGAAGCTGCCGTCGGGCTCGAGCTGCGTCTGCTGGCGATTGAGCGAGATCTGGCGGTAGACGTAGTCGTAGCTCTGCAAGTAGCGGTTCCAGAGCACCACATTTGCGAAGCGGCACTTCGGAAACTTCCCTTCGATGACGAGCGCCTCGTCGGGGCCCAGCGCGTAGGGCGCCATGCTGTAGGCCGCGTCGAAGGCGGCGAACGCCATCTGGCCGGGCTTCTCCGGCGCATTGAAGACGTTGGGCCGCGTCGACACCCAGCTGGGCAGCCGTGTCGGGTCGCCGACCGGTGAATCGAGGGTCATCGAGCGCACGTGGTTCGCGACGCGGCGGATACCGGCGGCGATGCGCGCATCGTTCCAGTCCGGCGGAGGTTCGCCGGCGTCGAGCGGCTCGATCACCAGCGGGATCACCACGTTCGGGTCGGCGGCCACCGAGCGCTTGCGCTCGAAATAGTGGCGCGTGGTGAGTCGCGCCGTGTCCTCCGGCAGCTTGAAGGCGTTCTGGCCTTCGCTGTCCGGCCCGAGCGTGAGCTCGTAGTGGCCCTGTGCATCTGTCTCGATCTCCAGGTCGTTCAGTACACCGGCAGTGCGCGACGCATAGCGGCCTTCGCCACTGCCCGCCTCGATGGTGAACGAGGTGTAGGTGGCGCCGGCCAGATTGCCGCGCACGCGGTAGCGGCGATTGCCCCGAATGGCGGTGGTGAAATAGATGGCGTCCGGGTTGTCTCCGTTGGCCTTGCGCGATGGTGACACGATGCGTTTGAAGACCGGGAAGTCCGGGTTCGACTCGAAGTGCAAGTCGAGGCCGGCGTCGAGGACGTGCATGATGTAGCGGTGCCCGTCCGAAATGTCGCTGGGGCGCGTGACCTTGCGTTTTTCCGACAGGTAGTCGGTGTCGACGGCCGCGAGCAATTCGATCAGCTCGGCGTAGGCCTTGCGGCTCTCGGACGTCACGCCAGCTGCCGCCTGCTTGGCGATCGCCTCGGCGGCGTCGAGCCATCCCAGGCCCGCGACGGCTCCGACGGCACCGGCGCCTCGCATGAAGCCGCGTCGGTCGAAATCCATTCTCGTGTCCTCGTGTTTCAGGGGGGTGTCAGCGGCGGGAAGACGCACTCGCCGAAGATGTTGCGTCCGTGTTTCCGGCAGACGATGCGGCCCTCGCCGTCGAGAGTCTCGACCTTTCGCAGGATGAGTGATGGGTCTGCCCGGCCGAGCGGCTCGGTCATGGCCGGATTCTGGGATTCGTAGGACACGTCGGGTAGCGAATGGGCGATGACCTCGTCGAGCTCCGCATGGATGTGCGGCTCGACGCGGGCCTGCGACAGCGAGGGGGCCGGCGCCGGTCCGCCGCCGAACCACGCACAGCCCGTCACGCAGGCGAGCGCGACAAGCGAGTGCGGGGCCTTCGGCCGCAGTCGGGGCGCGGGGGAGTCGCGGCGCATGGGTCTCCTCGGGTCGGTTGCGAGGGTACCACGGCCCCGCAGGGGCCCGGGCGAGCTGTCACTTCGCGTGGGTCCGGTCGTCGGGCGCGCGCCACGACAGAACCAGCCAGAGCCCTGCCAGCGCGCCGGGAAATAGCAGGCCCCAGCTGATTGCCGATACCCAGGGCCACTGGCGCGCGCCCCGCGACGGAGGCAGCAGCCGAGCCTGCGGCAGGCCCACACAGCCGCCCGCGATGAACCCGGTGAGCATGGTGTCGAGCAGCGGCTGCGTGTCGACGCCCAGCGCATCCAACAGCAGCCGCGCGGCGCCGATGCCCAGCGGCCACCCGAGGGCCGTGGCAAGCCACCACGCGAGCGGTGTTGGAAGCGTCGCCCGAAGCGCGAAAGCCTGGGTCGCACCGAAGCAAAGCCCCGCCACGGCCCCGGCCGCCACCGCGGCGAGCGTGGGTGTGCTCTCTGCGAGGGGCTGGGCGAGCCATGTGCCCAGGACGATGCCCGGAAACCAGCCGACGTTCGTGGCCAGGACCCAGCGCCACCAGAAGGCCCAGCCGCTGCGCGGGTGGGCGCTCCAGGCGAAAGGGACGGAAGGCGGCACGGCGTGGGTCATGGCGCGTGGTTGCAGGTTGGCGCCAGGCTACCACGCGAAGGCTCCGCCGATCCGGCTATGCGAGCTCCGAGCCACAGTGCGCGCAACATCTGCGGGATGGGCGCGGCAGATGTTCGGGAAAGCCGTGGAAGCTGTACGAACAGGTGGGGCAATCGAGGTTGATGAACGCTGCGGCGTTCTCCGCGAAGCGCAGGGAGGCCAGAGCGTGAAGCACGACTGCCATGAGCCACACGAACTTCGCGTCCGGGCCCGCACTCGAGAGCCCGGGCGCCACGGCGAAAAACGCCCCGGCGCCCGCAATGCAGAGCACGAGCTCGCTCGCGAGCCCGGCGAAGGTCGCACGCAGGTCGGCGATGGGCGGTGCCTGCATGTCCTGGCAATCGGTGATCGGCGCCGGAGCCTTGAGTGTGTCTAGCACGTAAGCCGTTCGCGCAGTCCCATCAGCGCTGCCGCGAATGCGGCGATCGCGAGCACCGTGCGCGCCCAGTGCCAACAGGCCCAGCGGGTGAGCTCGTCTGCGAGGGCGGCGTGGGGGATCGTGCCCGCCGCGAAGCTCGCGCTGACATCGGTGAAGTAGAGCGGAGAGGCGGCCAGCACGGCGACAGCCAGCAGCGCAGAGGCGAGCTGGAAACCGCTCTCCCCGCGCAGCGGCCAACGCTCGAGTACCGCGGCGGCGATTGCCAGTACGGCGCCGCCAATCCCGAGCGGTGCGAAGAAGCGCGGCAGCAGCTCCGCGTGCGCCGCGTACCAGGCCATGAATTCCGCGGGCTCGAGGGAGCGCCAGTAGGGCACCAGCACTCCCGCCCCCGTCAGCAGCGCGCCGGCCGCGAGGCCGAGGACACCGGCGGCGGTGGCTGCCAGGATGTTCTGCAGGGTCTGACGCGGTGCGTTCACCCTTGCCTGCGCGCGCGTCAGGCGATGGGCACGGCCGTCTGCCGTCCGCGTGCGACCAGCGCGTCGTCGCCGTCGTACATCTCGGCCTCCGCGAACACGATGCGTCGCCCGTGCTTGGCGATGCTGCCGTGCACGCGCAGCCGCGGGCCGGAGACCGGTCGCAGGATTTCGAAGTGCATCGATGCGGTCGAAATGCCGCCGCCGGCAGCCATCGCCATCGTCATGTCGAGCATCGCCGCCACGATGCCGCCCTGCACGATCCCGGGCGGGATCATGAACTCCGGCTTCACGGTGAACGCGATCTGCACCGAGCCCTCCGCCTGATTGACGATATCGGGCTCGAGCAGTTCGAAAATACCGCTGCTCGTGGCCGCGGGTGTGTTCGCTTGTTCCAATGTTGCCTCGTGCCGTCGAGGATTGCGGCGCTCCTAGCCTACCGGACTCCGCCCGCTGCGGGGACGCCAACCGCCCGCGACGTCACTCCTCGAGGCGCGAGTGCGGCGGGCCCAGGATCGCCAGATCCGGCAGCGCCCGAGATGCCTCGGTGGTGCGCGCGCAGGCCGAAGTCCGGTAGCGGTTCGAGAACGAGATGCTCTCGAGGCGCGCGTAGACCAGGTAGCGCTTGCCCAGTGTGAAGCGGTAGGCACACAGCGGATCGCCCTCGGTGGTGTGCACGCGCAACCGGCGCTGGACCAGGCCCTTCCAGATGCCCTCGACCGAAAATTCGACGAACTCGTCCTCGTCACCCGAGTCGCCGAGCGCAGACACGCCCACGAAGCTCGCCTGCCCGAAGAAGATCATGTCGTAGCGGTCGAAAGCCTCGAGGGGCTTCACGCTCTCCAGGCACACACATCTCGGCGCGGGCGTCGTCGTCTCGCCGTGCGCCGTCGATGCAACGAGCAGGCAGGCGACGATGCCGGCCCACCGGTGTCGGCCGCGACGCGCAAGACTCAAGCCGGCTGCCGTGTCATGGCCCATAGCTGGGGGCCCCCTGGAGGGCTGAACGCGGCGTCGACGCGGAAGCCGTGGCGCTCGTAGAAAGGGAGATTGGATTCTTTGGACGACTCGAGATAAGCGAGGGTTCCCGTGCGGTCGCACTCTTCGAGCGTGCCGCGCAGAAGCTCGGAACCGATGCCTCGTCCCTGCGCGGCGGGCTCGGTGCCGAGCACCGCCAGGTACCAGTGCGGCTCGCGTGGATGATAGGGCAGGGTGGCATCGCCCATGGATGCGATGCGCCCGAACGCGGAACCCGCGACCCATGCCATGCGCAGGCCCAGGAGCAAGTTGGTGAGCAAGCCCGATTTGGCTGGAGACGGCGCCTGCCAGAGCGCTGCGCCGTGGATCGGATCGGTCGTGAAGTAGCGGCTGTGGGGAGCGAGTGTGCTCATCACGAAGCGGGCGAACGCGCCGAAACGCTGCGAGCGACTCGCTTCATCGGGAAAGAAGAACTCGGCGAGTGGATCGTCGTGAAACGCGCGACCGAGGCACTCCGAGATCCTCCGGTAGTCGGCGGGAAGCGCCAGGCGCGCCGGCTTGGGCGTGGGATCGATCGTCGCTTGAGGCATGCTGTTTGCACTGTATCACGAGCCTCCGCATCGCCCGGATCGCGCCGCGCGCTCCCCGCGAACACGGGCAGCTGATCCGCCGCGATGCCATGGCCCGCGTCGCGGGCGTCGCGTCAGGCCTCCGGCTCGAGATCGTCGTTCAGCACGATCTGGGCCGTTCTGCCGTCCCCGTTGTCGTCTCCGGCCAGCGCCCGGCCGCCGCGCACGTGGCCGATCGGTTCGATGTCGAGTCTCATGCTGCGAGGCGCTGCGCGGTCAGCCGCGGTAGCAGCGCGTCGTCGGCGAAGGCTGCCAGCGCCGACTCGAGGGCTTCGGCCTCGACGCCGGAGCGGGGCGGGTTGCGGTCGGCCGTGCTGGGCTCCCCCCGGTGTTGGAATTCCGGTGTGCGGATCGTGCCATCTGTGCCCGCTGTGCAACGGCAGCGCTAGGCGATGCCGAGCGCGAGTGCTGCACCGGCGAACAGCAGCAGCCCGCCCACCAAGCGCTGCAGACCCGCGAGTGTGACCTTGGGGAGCAGTCGCTTGCCGACGAACGCGCCGGCGAACGCGGCGAGAGTCACCGTTGCCACCAGGGGCCAGGGGATTGCCGAGGCCGCTCTTCCCGCCAGCACGAACCCCGCGCCGTAGACGAGCAGGCGCGCGCCGTCCACCAGCAAGGCGAGCACCGCCTGGGTCGCCGCGAATCGAGTCGGCGATAGGCCCAAGGGCGCCAGGAAGACCGCCCGCAACGCGCCCTGGTGCCCGGAGAGCCCGCCGAAGAAACCCGACAGCAGTCCGCCCAACGGCAGCCAGCGCGGCGCCGCGCGCAGGGTGCGCAACGCTGGGACGAGCTCGAAGAGCGCGAACGCGAGAATCAGCAGGCCCATCACCAGCTTGATGGGCGTGATGTGGGCTGGGCGTCCGAGGAACTCCCAGTCGTGCAGCGTCGCCTGTCCGGAGAGCGACGTCAGCAGCAGCGCGCCCGCGAAGGAGGCGGCCACGGCGGGCAGTCCGAAGCGAAGCACCACGCTGCCCTCGGCGTCGCCGGCCAGCAGCCCCACCTTGAAGAGATTGTTGGCAGCGTGCACGACGGCCGTCGCAGCTACCGCGGCGTCGATGGGAAGGAAGAGCGCGAACGCGGGCAGCAGCAACGTGCCGAGGCCGAAGCCCGAGAAGAGCGTCAGCAGGGAGACGCCGCAGGCAAATAGTGCGAGGAGTAGGGTTGCCATCCGGGCTTCGTGGGCGGCCGTGACTCGACTGCAAGGTGTCAGCTTCCGTGCGTGCTGATGGCGCGCAGCAGAACACCGACACCGGCCATGGTCGAGAGTGCCAAGACCGCGCTGCGCAATCGCGCCGTTCCAATCCGCTGGATACCGAAACGGGAGAGCCAGAAGCCCGCCAGGGCGGCGGGGAGCAGCAGCCCGGTCAGCGCCAGCTCCGTCGCGCCATAGCGTCCCACGATCCACACCGCGAAAAGCGAGAGCGAGCCGCCGAAGATGAAGTGGGCCGAGAGTGTTGCACGAAAGCGAGCCGGGTCGTCGTGGGGGTAGACCAACGCCACTGGCGGCCCACCGATCGAGGAGAGCGTCCCCATGATTCCCGACGCAAATCCCGCCGCTGCGAGAACGCGCGGGCTCCTCCCTGCGCTGGGACGCGCGAAGCTCAGGCCCACGGCCGCCAGCACGAGCGCGCCGAACAAGCCATCGAAGAACACCTGGCTCAGCTGTATCAGCATCGCGGCCGCCACCGCGTTGCCGACGACACGGCCGACGATGATGAATTTGAGCCCGGCGAAGTCGATGGCCGACCATTCGCGGCGCGCCACCAGGAGGGTGAGCAGAACGTTGGCCGCGAGGATCGGCCCGGGTACGAATGCGGGGTGGATCAATGCCAATAGCGGTGCTGCCAGCAGAGCTGAGCCGAATCCCAGACTCCCCTGCACCGTGCAGGCTACCGCCATGACACATACCGCGAGCGCAGCATCGACGAGGGGGATGGGAACGGTCTCTCTCCTGATGCGCGGGGCACGTCAGCGCGAACGCAGTCGAAACTATCGAATGCCGTCGGGCGGGAGAACGAAGCGGCGCACCGCCGTCGTCGCTCAGGCGTCGGGGACGTAGATCTCGCAGGCGCTCTTGCCGCCTCCGGCGATCACCAGCATGCGCCCGAGCGCGAGATACTGGCCGATCATCAGTCCCAGCTCTGCGATCTCCGCCGGCTCGAAGTGCTCGCGCAGCTCGGCCTTGAAGGCGGTATCCACGCTGCGGAAGTCCGTGGCGAGCTTCTCTGCGAAGCGTACGGCCAGGGCATCTCGGGGCTCGAGCTCACGTTCCGCTTCCGCCCGATAGATCTGTGCAATCGTCTCTTCGCCGAGTCCTTGACGCGTCGCCGACGCGTACCGGGCGAAGCTTCAGGTATCGCAGCCGTTGAGCTCCGCGATCTTGAGCCGCGCCAGCTCTTTCACCCGCGAGGGCAGAACGCCCTCCGTGTGCCCCGGCCGAAAGAACGCGAAGAAGCGCTCGAAGTGCTCGGGCAGCAGCTCCGTCAGGTTGAGGTTCAAGTCCGACGCGGCATCGTTTCCTGCCATGCCCTCTCCTCTGCGTTGTGCGCGGTGGTCGCTGGGCATGCTACCACGCGCCGTGCGCGTGACGCTCACACCGAGGCCAGGGGAACGGACATGAGCGCGAGTTGTGCGGCCAGGACGATTCCCAGCACCAGCCAGCTCGTGCCGCCGCGCGCCACGACCAGCTGCTGTTGCTGATTTGCGTCCGCGTGCTGCAGGCGTGCGTCAGCCACCGCCTGGATCGCCTTGCTCAGGTACAAGGTGTTCGCGTGGCGGCCGAGCATGCCGCGCACCGGGATCAGTGCGGCCCAGCCGATCAGGTTCAAGGCACCGGGTTCGGGCTCGATCTCCAGGCCCTGCAGCAAGATCAGCGCCAGCAGCAAGCTCGTCACGAGCTCGGCGATGAGAATCGTGAACGCCAGCCCGTAGAGCTTGCGCCAGAAGCACCAGTTCGAGCCGAACAGCGCGGCCGCCCAGTTGAAGTCCGCGAGCGAATCGCCGTTCGAGAGGGCTTCGACCCAGCGCGGTACGTAGTAGTCGACGGCGCCCCGGAGTGGCCCCGCATAGGCCGGCTCGCCCGCGAAGCTGCGAAGATCCTGCATCGAGAGCGGCGGGCTGATCGACTCTCCGCCCGGAGCGGCCGGCCAGGTGGTGTCCGAGTTCATGAGCGTCGCCACGCGATGTGTTTTCGGGGGTTCAAGGTTCGGAGTCTATCATCGAGTCGGCGCGGCGCCGCGTGCCGGCGCGCCAAGACTGGGGACGGCCCTGCGTGCGGCGCGGAGGCGCCGCCCTGCCTACCGGGGGATCTCGACCGTCAGCTCGGCCCCGCCAAAGCCGTGGCGGGAGTCGCGGGCACGGATGACCACCTCGGTCACGGAGGTCGGTATCCGGACACCTGCAAGACGACGCGTGAACGGCTGCTCCTCGACGTGGGGGTGCCGCAGTACGCGTGTCGCCAGAGTCTCTCCGCCCGGCCCGACGACTTCCCAGCGGTCGGCGAAGTGCTGCCAACCTGTGTCTGCATGAATGACGGTGACGTCGAATGTGCAGCCTCCGTGCGCCGAGCACTGGACGCGGGCGGAGACTACATCTGCTGGTCCGGCCAACGCCGGCGCGCCCAAAGTGGTCGCTGCGAATGCCAACGCGAGAGTGATCCGACGCGCGCGCCTCGAACGACGGGTCGCCCGGCCGCAGCCGCGAGTGGCTCGTCCGTGCGTGTCGTCTCCGGGGTTTCGCCGCCGATCCGTCCGGGCAAGGCCGTCGTCCAGGGGGCTGCCCATGGTATTCCCCTTGCTCGCTGATTGGGTCAATGTAGTCGAAACGTGCGGCTCGCGATGGGCCGCTGGAAGCGTAGGTTGAAGCATGGCCGCGATCGTCTTCCCCACCGACAGCAAGCTTCTGACTCCGGAGCTGCTGACGGAAGCGCTCTCCGAGCTTGCGCCCGGCGTGGCAGTCGCTGGCGTACGAGTCGCAGAGGAGGCTCACTGCGACACTGGGTCGGCGTCGACGGCGGCGCGGGCGGTCCTCGATCTGGATTACGCAACGGGCTGCGATCGAGGGCTGCCGAGGCGCGTCGTGCTCAAGACGGTCTTGATCCAGCCCGGCGCTCCGAGCTCCATGTACCACAATGAGGTGCGCTTCTATCGGGAGCTGCGCCCCGAACTCGAGATCGAGGCGCCGCGAGTCTTCGCGAGCAGCTTCGACGAGGCGTCGGGCGGTTTTGGTCTGGTGATGGAGGATCTCCGGCTGAGACCGTCGCGCTTTCCGAACGCCACCGAGTCGCTGAGCCGGGCGCAGATCGAGAGCGGGTTGACACAGCTGGCCGCTCTTCACTCGCGTTTCTGGAACAGTCCGAGATTCTCGCAGGATCTGGATTGGCTGTGGACCCCGTGCTCAGGTGGCTTCTACGATTTCATGCAGGGAGACGGCGGCGAGTTCCTCCGCCTTCAGCTGGGGCGAAGCGAGTACAAACAGGAGCTGCTCGTGCGCCTGGGACACTCGTTCGACGAAGCGTGGAATTGCCTCTGGGCAGCCCAGGAGATTCTGGCGTCGGAACCCACGACGTTGCTCCACTGAGACACCCACTTGGGAAACACCTACCTCTTGCCAGGTGACCGCGTCGGTCTGCTGGACTGGCAGCTGATGATTCGTGGCCGCTGGTCTCACGACGTCACCTACTTCCTGATGACAGCGCTCGATACCGAGTACCGCCGGCAGCACGAGAGGGACCTGCTCGCCTACTACCTGGATCGACTGAGAGCGGGAGGCGTGCAGACGGCGCCGGACATGGAGGCTGCCTGGCTCTTGCACAGGCAGACCGCGATCTGGGGCTTCTTGATCGGCTGGATGATCACCTCCGTCGAGAACTACGGTGAGGAGATTCTCCACGCGAACCTCGAGAGGCTGACCGCGGCGGTCGAAGACCTGGAAACCTTCGCTGCGCTGGGGCGCTGATCGCCGGAGGCTGGGCGGCGGGGGACCCGAGTGCTACTGCGCGCCCGCGATCTGCCGCAGCAGCCAGCGAGACGCGCGTGTCCGCCCTCGGGCGCAACGCAGGACGCCCTCGGTCACGCTCTGCAGGGTGCGCTTGGCCTCTGCGGTGATGAGCGCGCCATGGCAGAGAAAGATCTTGTCGAAGTCCCAGCTCGCCAGCCGTGCGAACGACTTGGCTGCCGCTTCTGCATCGTGCGTGTAGAGCCGAAACTCCGGTGAAGCGACGGGCCGCCGGCCGACGCCAAACAGACGAGCTGCAGCCCGGCCCCAGGCGGATGTCGTCGACTCATCGAAATTCTCCACCAGGTCTCCGACGAGCAGGGTTTGCGACGGTCGGTGGAAGAGCACTGCCTCGGCAAAGAAGACGTTGCCGGCCGTGAGCGCCTGATCGAGCTGCTCTCCCCATGCAGAAGGCGACCCCCCGGCAGCCGGACGACCGCCATGCGCGTCTGGAGGCGAACCCCGTAGAAGCGGATCGTCGATTCGCGGACATAGAGCTCTCTGGCGAACTGATACAGCCCGGGGGTATGCACCGAGGCCCCTCACCTGTCCGACGGTCCCGCCGCTCGGCCATGCCCGGGCGGCGGGCAAGCGGAGTGGACGGCGTCGCAGCCAGTCTAGGCCCGAGCACCGTCAGCGGGCCATGGTTGCGGGCGGGTCGCTGCGGCGGGCAGCCAGCCGGTGGCTGGCTACCGGTCCGTGGGGAGGTCGAGGCCAGCCCCGGCTCCCGGATCACCGCCGTCGAAGAGACCGACGAGAGGGAGCCCCAGCGCCCCGTCCATCTGCATGCCGAGCAGCTCCGCCACGGTCGGTGCCACGTCGACTTGTCGGATTAGCGGGATCACGATGCCCTTGCGGATGCCGGGTCCGCTGGCGAGAAAGCCCGTCGCCATCTCCGGCAGCTCCGGTCGATGACCGTGCATGCCCTTCAGAGTGCCGCTGGGCAGCGTCGCTCGAGGCATGTCGGTCGCGATCAGCATGAAGCCCGGCGCCGCCGCCAATGCGAAGGCTGCTTCCGGGAAGGCGCCCATGCGCTCGAGCTCGCTGGCCGGAATCAGCTCGACGATCCCGTCGTAGCGCCGGTCGATTTCGGCCTGAAGTGCGGCCTCCAGTCTGGCGCCCGTCTCGTGATCTTGGGGATCGCGCAGATATACGGCGGAGCCGTTGAAATCGGAGACGCTCAGCGCGGGTGAAATTCGAATCTTTCCGTCCACGAGCTCGGCGAAGCCCGAGGCCAACAACATTGCGCTGACGTTGATGTGCGTATGGAGCGGAACGAAGCCGTGATCGCCGACGATGACGAAGGTGGTCTCTTCGGCGATCCCGGCCGCCCGGGTCGCCGCCATCAATTCGCCGATGGAGCTGTCGATCTGCTCGAAGGCGCGCATCGCTTCCTGCGAGTTCGGCCCGAAGTAGTGCTGCATGTGATCCGCGTCCAGAAAGTGGACGAGAAGGAGATTGGGCTGGTGAGCGCGGATCACCTCCGCCGCGAAACACGTCGTTACCGGATCGAGACGCTTGCCTGCGTCGAGCGCATCGAACGAGGAGAGCTCGACGGGCCCGCATTTCTCCTCCAGCGCTTCGAAGAGCCCGGGCGTCGAGCCCTTCCGAATCAGCTCCGGCAGGTTCGGGACCTCGAAAGAGAGGTTCTCCGGCACCAGGTAGTCGACCTCTGCGCCATAGCTCACCGGCCATGTCACGATCGCCGTCGAGAGCCCCGCTCGCCTGGCGGCTTGCCAGAGAGTCTCCGAGTGAATGTCCCTCGCGTGTAGGTACCAGCTCATTCCTTCCTTGAAGTTTGCGACGATGCGGTGCTCGGCCGGGCGCGTGCCGGTTACGAGAGTCGTGTGGGCCGGGTACGTCACCGATGGAAATACCGGGATCATCCGGTCGGCACTGATCCCATTGCGCCCAAGCGCCAGCAGGTTTGGCACCTCGATGCCGAGCAGCGCGGGCTGTCGGTAGACCTCCGGCCGCAAGCCGTCGATCGAGATCATCACCACGTGGGGTTCTGCCTGGGCCGCGGTCACGAAGGCGCCCCACATGGCCGCGACGAGGAGGGCGTGACGAGAGCGCTGCTTCATTCATCGCTCCTGTGTCGAGAGGTGCGCCGCCCTCTAGCCGGCAACGCTCGCCGTCAGCACGTCGCGCGCCTGTTCCGTGTCGAAGTACTCCTTCATCTGCGCGATCTTGCCGTCGCGAATGACCAGCAGGAAGTGGTAGTGCTGGTGGTAGACCTTGCCGCTTGCGTGGGTGCCCCGGCCCTCGGCCTCGATCGCCACGCGTTCCCCCTCGGCCGTCATGGCCTTGATGCTGAACTCGAGCCCGTCCGGGAAGGCGCCGAGGAGTCCCGCACACAGAGCGGCCGCCGCGGCTCGGTCGTGATTTCCCGAGAAGGGCAGTGATCCTGCGGTCCAGATGGTCACGTCGTCGCAGTAGCGGGAGAGGATGCGCTCCGCGTCGCCGCTCGACATGGCATCCATGAAGTCCCGTGCGATCCGCTTGTTGGTTTCGACCTGCGCTTCCCGTTCGCTCATCGGCTGTGCCTCCAAACTCGCATCGGGCACAGCGTAGCGGTGATCGCCACTTCTTGGAGCGGCCGGCGCTGCCGCCGATGCGAGTTTCTCAACGCACCAGACGAAGACGGAGAACCCTCAGCCGCTGATTCGCCCGGACTCTGACTGCGGGAATCATCGAGCGCGCCTTTTTCTACGGAGATATCCTGAGTTGGACCCACGGGGACACCGGGTGTCGCCGGCATCCACGATGGCACTGACTGCCGTCGAGCGGGTCGATTCATCAGGAGGATGTCTCATGCGCCAGCCCGCCCTCGACGCGGCCCTCGTTTCGCTCCTCGCCTGCGCCCTGTGGCTCGGAAACGCCGGAGAGATCTCGGCTCGGAAGGTCGAGTCGGATGTCCCGCAGCGGGTCGACGATCTTCAGTCGCTCGAGGTCAAGGCCGAACCGATCAATGACTTCATCTACAAGATCGAGGGTGAGGGAGCGATGTTCCTCATCAACACCCGCGAGGGTTCGGTTCTGGTCGATACCGGAGTCGCGAGCGAGCAGTCGGCGGACCAGAAGCAGGCGGTCCGCGAGCTCGCGACGGGTCCGATACGCAAGATCGTCGTGACCCATGCTCACGCCGACCATGCCGGCGGATTGCCCGCGTGGCAGGAGGAGATCGACGCCGGTGCCGAGTTCATCGGTCACCACCGCTACGCCTATATGGCACGACTTCAGGACGAGCCGCTTCCCTATTTCAAGCGGCGGTTCCATGTGCTCTATCCGACCCGCGTCTCTCTCGAGGACGAGCCGCCGCGACCCTATTGGAATATGCGGCCCGCCCGCGAAGTCTATCCCGGGAGCGACTACGAGTTCGAGCTCGGTGGTGTGCGGTTCGTCGTGATTGCGCCGGAGAACGGGGGGGAGGGCGAGGACGGGATCCTGCTCTGGCTTCCCGAGTCGAGGGTGCTCTTCACCGGTGACCTCTTCGGGACGCTCTACCCGATGTTTCCGAATCTCTACACGGTGCGTGGAGAGAAGTACCGCGATCCTCTCGACTACGTGGATGCCCTCGATCTCGTTCTCGAGCTGAAGCCGGAGGTCATTGCCCATACGCATTTCAGGGTCATCGAGGGTGAGGAGTACATCCGCGAGAGTGTGACGCGGATGCGAGATGCAGTGCAGTACGTATGGGACGAGACCGTGAAGGGGATGAATGCGGGGAAGACCGTCTGGGAGCTGATGCGGGACATTCAGCTGCCGGAGCATCTTCAGTTGAGTCAAGGGCACGGGAAGGTGTCGTGGTCCGTTCGCGCGACGTGGGAAATCATCGCCGGCTGGTACTACTACGACACGATCGCCAACCTCTATCACGTCCCGCCGACCGCGATTCATCGCGATGTCGTCGAGATGGTGGGAGGCGCCGACGCGCTCGCGGCCCGGGCGCGCACCTACCTCGCCAAGGGGCAGCCGCTCGAAGCGATTCGGCTGCTCGACATCGCCGCGGGGAACGAGACGAAGGCCGTTCTGAATGCCCGTATCGAGGCGGTCGAGAAGCTGATCGCGGAAGCGAAGTCCGGTCTCTCGAACTACAGCGAGATCGGACTCCTCGAAGCGGACCTGCGCGCTTCGAGGCAGCTTCTCGCCGGCCGCTGAGCTCTCGCTCCGACAGAGAGCCGGCGGACAGGGATCCTGTCGGACTACGGCGACCCAGCACTCTCCAGCTGTGCCAGTGCCAGAGCGTCGCTGAGTTCAGCCAGTGGGACCCGCGTGATCACGGGCGTGGGCACCGTCGCGTCACGCGCATCCAGCCACCGCAATGTCATGAATCCACGCTCGTTCCCCATCGGGTCCAACCAGTTCGGCACCCCCGGATCTCGATGGGCAATGACGAATCGCACCTTGCCGTCGGCCTCGGCCGTCACGTCCTCCAGCGTGCGGCTGGTGGGGCGGTACAGGTGCTCCACTGTCTCGTGCCAGTGGGTTTCCAGGGCGATGTTCCAGTAGCGCGTCTGCGGTGGCTGCACCTCGATGATCAGCGCCTGGTCGCGAGCCACCTCGAAGGACCCGATCATGTAGAGGTTGTCCGGAGTCGAAATGCTGCCACCCAGGCTGTCGGAATCCGTGCTGAAAAATTCGTTGGGGCGTTCCCAGGCTTGCGGCAAGACGAGTTTGTGGAGGCTGGCGAGAGTCACGAAGGCGTAGTTCATTGCCGTCATGGCGTCAGCGACGTCCGTATCGCGCGTGTCGGGGAGGGGCGGGGCCTCGCCTAGCGGTCCGATGGAGATACTCACCAGCTCTTCGCGGTCACGATCGGCGACGTACTGTCGCAGCATGACGATGCTGGCGTCTTCGGGGATCTGGACCCACTGACCGTCAGCCTGAGGGCGCTCCTGGCTCAAGAGCAGGGTGAAGTTGCCCTGCTCGTCGAACTCGATGGTGCGGTCGTTGAGAAAGGCAGCCATGCGTCGCCTGGTCATGCCGCGACCGGCATTCACATTGAGGCTGAAGTAGCGCACCGAACCGCGATTGCCGGTGATGCGGTAGTCGTGGCGCCCATCGATCGTGGCTACGTGGTACTCCCCGTCCGCATTGTCGCCGCCAATCTTGCGCACGGTGGTGTCCATGCGGACGAAATCCGGACGCAGTGGGTTGGCGTCGGCAGCGATATCCGTGGTCTCGGCGATATTTCGCAGAATCCAGCGCATGCCCTGGACGACTTCTCGCTCGGATTCGGCCTCTGCCAGAACCATGTTGCGAACGTCGTCGACGCTGCCCATCAGCTGATCGAAAGCTTGTACGCTTTCGAGCCGCTGCCAGGCGGGATCTGCTGCGCCGCCGCCGGTGAGGAGCATCGTCATCAGTCGAGGCCCCTTGCCCGCAGCAAAGCCGGCAGCGAAGGCCACCAGTGCCAGCAATGCGACGAGTGCAATGGTGAGTAGTCTTTTCATGCCGGCCTCTTTGTTGCGGCGGGATGCTACCACGAATCGCCTGGGCCCATTTCACGCTTGCTAGGGGGACCATGCGAGCGGGAATTGCTCGGGCGTTCCCGTCCGGCGTCGTCAGACGCCTTCGATGGCGAGGAACTGTGCCTCGGCAGCTCCGTCGCGGAACTTCTTGGCGGACTGGTAGTCTTCGGAGTCGTAGAAGGCCTGCGCTCGATCGAGAGAGGGGAACTCGATCACGACGACTCGGCGCGCCTCTTCTGGTCCCTCCAAGGTGACGCTGTTGCCACCGCGGACGATGAAGCGTCCGCCGAACTTGGCCACTGCGGCGGGGGTGCGCTCCTGGTAACCCACATACTTCTCCGGATCGGTGACGTCGATGCGCGCGATGATGTACGCCGTCATGTCTGGGTGGCCTCCTTCCTGAGTTTCCAGATGTGCTCGGCCGGCCAACGGCTCGCCCAGCTGGTGGTCGCGAAGTCCGGGTAGGTCGTGGTGTCGTCATGCGCAGCTCGTAGCTCCACCAGATCTTCGACGACGAACGCGTATCGACGAAACAATCGGATCCAGGCTCCATAGGGCAAACCCCACGGCTCGCGCGCCCAAGCGGGTGAGGGCGGCCGTCCATTGCGCAGCTCCGCAGCCGAACTCGAGCACGTCTCTCCCCTCGAGCGGTCCCAGCACCCCCAGCTGCGACTCTGGGATGCGCCAGACACCCCATGCGAGTGCCTTGTCGCTGAGGGTCGCGCCGTGCGCCTCCTGGTACACATCGCTTATCGAGTTCCAATGTGTCCGGTTCTTCATCCTTTGGGGGACTTCCGTGGCGTCGCGTCTAGGAAGTTGTCTCGTCGGGCTCGTAGAACTCGCCCTCGAGGTCGTCGAGTTTTCCGTGAATGAAGCCGCGGGCGTCTTGGATGGCCTGGTTGTAGACAGGCGCCCCGAGCTCGCGAATGAAGAAGTCGAGGACCAGCTGTGCCTGAAAGTTGCTGACCTCTCGCTCCAGGTCGGAGGAGAAGAAGGCTTGAAGCGAACGAATGATCTGATCGCGGCGTTCATCGGAGAGCCGGATTCGCATGGGTTTGGGGAATTCGACCATTTTTTCTCCTGCCAGCGCAGCGCCTCTCGGCGTTGGGACGCAGCCCCTCGCCTCGCGCTACGTGAAGATCCCGGTCCGCTCTGCCAGCCCCCGCTGGAGCAGGTCGTCGAGGGCGTCCCTGACGACATCGACCCGCTCCTGGATGGCGGCATCTTCTTCGCCGCTGTCGCCTTCGAAGTGGAGTGGCTCGCCGAAATAGATACGGTACTTCACCGGCAGCGCGAAGAAGGGGCCGAGCGGGCCCAGCCACGGCATGCTGATGGTGATGGGCAGGCTCGGGAGCCCGATGGCACGGCCGACACTCTCGAAGTTGGCGATGCCCGGCTGCTGCTCCTCGGAGCCGACGATGCCCACGGGCACGATCGGCGTGTCGGTCTGGAGCGCCAGGCGCATGAAGCCCTGGCCGAACTTCTGGAGCTGGTAGCGCTTGCGGAAGGGCTTGTTCGCCCCTCTGGCGCCTTCCGGAAAGACCATGACGCACTGCTCGTTCTCGAGCATGTGCACGCAGTTGGCCGGCGTGCCCACCAGCATGCCGGCACGCGTTCCGGCACTTCCCACCCAGGGCAGCTTCCACAGGAAGTACTCGCCCATGCCGCGGCAGATGCGCGGCGGATCCGCCTCGAGCAGCGTGGCGACGGTGAGCATCGCCGCGTCCCAGGCGAAGCTTCCGGCGTGGTTGGCGATCAGAAGCACGCGGCCCTCGGGTACGTTGCCGATGTCGGCGGTGTCGACCCGGAAGTAGTAACGGTAGAGCAGCGCCTGCATGCCCAGGAAGCTGGCGGCAGCGTCCGGGTTGAAGCCATAGGGGTCGTAACCGTACTCGTTGAGTGCGAGGGGAGCACGCGCGAGCGCGTCCTTGACCTCGTTCAAGACGGCGCGAGCGGCCAGCGAGCCGGGGAGCTCCAGCTCCGGCAACAGGCCGCGCAGCGTTTCGGGAAGCGAGAAGGCCACGACTCTTTATCGGCGATCCGGTGGGTGGAGCGCAACCCGCGGCGGCGCCGCGCAGCGGTCGGCCGAGTGGCGGCAGCACGTCGGCGCCGCGCTGCGCAGCCAGTGACCGGCCAGCATCGGGCACGGCGTTACGCTGGTTCCCAGCAGGGAAGCTTGAATCCTTCTGGGGCATCGACGAGCCTGATGCGGACCGTTTCACCCGCTCGCGGGTCGCGGTCTGTCGACCAGCCCCCGATCATCGAGATGTCTTCTTGCGCGTCGAGTGCGACCGCGACCGTGGTGTAGGGAACCTCCCCCCGATAGGCGGGGGCAAATACTTGATGGGTTCGAGTCCAGCTCACGATCCGTCCAGTCGTCGCGACATCCACCCATTCGAATTCGAAGCCCACGCAGCGGTTGCAGAGGGCGCGTGGTGGCCAGCGCAGCGCGTTGCAGGATCCGCAGCGTTGGAGTTGGAATCTGCCCTGCGAGAGGGCCTTCCAATACGGCTCCGAGTCCCGATCGGGGTGCGGCAGTGGCTTGGGAATCGCGTCGCTCACGAGTCCCTCCTGAGCACGAGCGCGGACGTGTTGCCGGAGACGTAGCCCGGCTGAGCGGCCGAGAGTGCGACCTGCGCGTTCTCGACCTGCCGCTCGCCCGCGTCCCCGCGCAGCTGCGATACCGCCTCGTAGACATGGTTCAGCCCGTGGACATAACCCTCCGAGAGAAAACCGCCGTGGGTGTTGACTGGGAGCGATCCGCCGAGCGCTGTGGCGCCACTCTCGACGAAGGCGCCGCCTTCGCCCTTCTTGCAGAATCCGTAGTCCTCGAGCTGAACGAGCACGCTGTAGCTGAAGCAGTCATAGAGCTCGGCCACATCGATGTCATGCGGCCCGACCCCCGCCATCTCGAAGAGGCGGGGGGCCATGTCGGCGGCGGACGTGCGTGTGGAATCCGGCTGTTGATTCGAATAGAGCGTCTGCCCCGAGCCCCACGTGACGCCACTGATCAGGATTGGATCCTGGCGGAGGTCGCGGGCCCGCTCCGCGCTGGTGAGAAGCAGTGCCACCGCGCCGTCCGTCTCGAGGCAGCAATCGAGGAGCCGGAAGGGCTCGACGATCCAACGCGATGCGAGATAGTCGTCGAGGCTGATCGGCTTGCGCATCATCGCGCGTTCGTTGAGGCTCGCGTTTGCGCGTTGCTGGACGGCCACGGCGCCCAATTGCTCGGCGGACGTGCCGTAACGTTCCATGTGCGCTCGCGCTGCCATGGCGAATTGTTGTGGCGGCGTGAAATAGCCAAAGGGGGCCTGGTATTGGGTCTCGATGGCATCGACGGGTGGCCGGCCGGTGCCCCCCATCCGAAACTCGGAGCGCGCGTTGAGCGCGCGATAGCAGACGACGGTCTCTGCAATGCCCGCGTGGATCGCGAGCGCCGCCTGGCCCACGATCGAGTGGGAGACGCTGCCGCCGCCGAATTGGTCGACGAAATACCGGAGGTCCCTGATTCCGAGAGACTGTGCCAGGATGGCGGGAGGCACCGAGTCTCCGACTCGAAAGGTCGCGATCCCGTCGAGTTCCGAGGCCTGCACACCCGCGTCTTCGACTGCAGCGAGAATTGCGCGAGCGGCGAGCGTGAGCGTGCTCACCCCGGAGTCCTTCGAGAACTCGGTGCAGCCGATGCCGACGATCGCCACCTGGTCTCGCAGGCTCACGCTTCGTCCCTCCTACTCACCCCGTTCGTCCCGGAAGCGCTTGGGCTTCGGCGAGCTGTGGATCTCCGTGAGCGCATCGAGGGCCCCGAGCGGATGGACCTCGACCTCGAAGCGCACGCCGATCTTCTCCTTGAGCAGGCTCTCGAGTTCGGAACGAAGGCCTTCGAATTCACTGGATGGCGCGGAGCTCGTCACCGCGACGATCATCTCGTCGTGATTCTCGCTGCGAATGGCGCGCACGAAGTAGTCGTCGCTCACCCTCTCGTGCAGCGTGACGATCTCGCCAAGCGCCTCGGGCCAGACGTTCACGCCGCGCAGCTTCACCATATTGTCGCCGCGCCCAGAGAAGGGTCCCATCCGCCGAAGCCAGCTCCCGCATGCGCAGCGCTCTCGCGGCATCAGGTAGGCGAGGTCCATGATGTTGTATCGGAACTGTGCACTTCCCGTCTTATAGAGCTCGGTCACGACGAGTGCGCCGAGCTCACCGTCGGGCAGCCTCTCGCCGGTCTCGGGGTGGACGACCTGCACGATGAAGGCGTCCTCGAAGATGTGGAGACCCTGTCTGGCCGGGCACTCGGAGGCTACCCACTGGACCTCGTGGAAGCCGTACGAGGCATAATTCGGGGCGCCGAAGGTTGCCTCGAGGAGCTCGCGGTCGCCGATGTTGGGCAGCGCGCAGAGCTTGAGATCGTTCTTGGGGTCGACCCCCATCTCTTGCGCGACGTCGGCAAGGCGCAGCAGGTAGTCGCCGGTCGTGAGGATGGCCTTCGCCCCGTATTGCAGCGCGAGCTCGATCTGGCGGCGGCTGCTGGTCACCGTGCCGGTGCTCGTCGTGAGGATGACGCAGTTCAGCCAGCGGTGGAGCGCCTCGTCGAAGGAGAAGGCGCCGTTGTGGGTCGAGTAGGACCATGCATTGAGCACCGTGTCACCCGGTCGGATGCCCTGCATGTAGAGAGCGCGAGCCGTCAGGACGGCGCCCACTTCGCGATCCCATTGCGTGTATAGAGTGGGACGCGAGTTGCCGGTCGTGCCGCCGGACATGTAGAGCCGCATCGGTTCCCGGCGTGCGTCTTCGGGGCGGGCGACCTGGTAGTCGCCCAGTGGCGGATGCTCTTCGATGCTCTTGCGAATGTCGTCGACGGTGTAGAACGGGGCGCGCCAGAGATCCTCGAGGCTTTCGAGGCTGCGTGGATCGAATCCCTCCGCATCCCAGCGCTTGCGATGGAAGGGGATGCTGTAGGCCGTCAGCGCACGCTCCTTGAGGCGAGCCAGCTGGCAGGCTTCGATCTCCTCGGGCGTCTCCAGGTACGCCTTCTCGAAATACTCCGGCGGCGGCGGGTAGGCGCGCGTCAGATATTCGTAGTCGACGGCTTCGTGGGGTCTGCGGATTCCCTGCGACATTTGGGGGCCTCGGCGTGGGCGGCGATCGCCCCGGTGTGGTCATCGGATGCGAGTTCTTCGCCGTGGACTGCGGTTGCTGCAGTCTACTGGAAACCCAGGCATCAATTGATGGCGCTGGCGGCCTTGAGGTCGTTGATCTCGTCCCAGTCGAGGCCCAGCTCCAGAAGGATCTCCTCCGTGTGCTGGCCCGCTTCGGGTGCGCGGCGCGGCTGGGGCGGGCACTCGTCGAACTGAATCGGGCTCGCCACCAGCTCGAAGGTCGATGCGTCCGCAGCCTCGACCTGCGCAAGGTAGCCGTTGGCGATGGCCTGAGGGTCTCGTGCGACTTCGAGAGTGTCCTGGACCGTCTCCCAGACCGCATCCAGGCCCGAGAGGGTTTCCTGCCAGTGGCGGAGCGGGGCGGAGGCGAAGAGCGCGTCGAGGAGCCCCGCGCAGTCCGTTCCATGGGCAGCGAAGGCCTCCGCGCTGGCGAAGCGCGCGTCTTCGATCCACTCGAGGCGTCCGACACAACGGCAGAATGCAGGCCACTGCGAGAATCCCTGGAGGCAGCCCAGCACGATCCATCGGCCGTCCTGCGACCGATAGGTGCCCGCAAGCGGGTTGCTCGGTGGAATCCGATCCATGGGGCGCGCCGATTCGCCCTGCATCAGTGCGCCTGCAATCGCAGAGGCCATCGACCACATTCCCATCCCCAGCAGCGATAGATCGACGACCGGCGGCTTCCCCGTCCGCTCCCGCGCCAGGAGTGCGGCCGCAATGCCTCCCGCGAGTGCCAACCCCGCCGCGCTGTCCCCGTAGGCGCCGCTCGGCATTGGAGAGGGGCGATCGGCATCAGCGGGCGTGGCGCCGAACTGGCTCCCGCCGCGCGCCCAGAAGGTTGCGTGGTCAAAGCCCCCCCGGTTGCGCTCGGGCCCTCGCTCCCCCAACGCTGTTCCCCGCGCATAGATGATGGAGGGATTGTCGCCGCGCACGTCGTCGATCTCGAGGTGCAGGCGAGAGCGGGATGCGGGCAGCAGGTTCGTGACGAGGACGTCGGCGGTCTTCAGCAGCTCCCCGAGGATCCTTCGGCCCTCCGCGTTCGCGGCATCGATGCCGATGCTGCGCTTGCCGCGGTTGGCGTGCTCGATTGCGTAGTTGACGGGGCCCGCGATCGCGAGGTTCCCCGTGCGCCGCAGGCCTCGGTAGGCGTCGCCGTGGGTCGGGTGCTCGACCTTGATGACGTCGGCACCCCACTCGGCGAGCACCGAGGTCGCTACCGGAACGTAGACGTACTGCGCCACCTCGATGACGCGGATTCCCTGCATGACCAGGCTCACGGCGCAGTGCCCTCGAGCCGTTCGAGGACACGGCGTGCCTTGTGTCTCCCCGCTCTCACCCACGGCCACCCGGTCGCTGCCGCGCGTCGCAAGCGACCACCGATCGCTTTGCCAGATCTGCTCACGATTCCTCCCCGACACGCGATCGACCGCACCGCGACCCCGCTCTCGGTCGTGGTGATCACAGCGTGCAGCGGGCCCAAGCCGAGCCGCTGCCCACCGGCAGAGCGAGCTCGAGTCTACCCGTTCGGCCGGGGTCGAGGATTTGCGGCAGATCTCGCGCGGTCGAGTCCACGATACGCTCTAGAGGCCATCTCATAGACCCCGACCGAGCCAGGCGCCTGAATTCGGCCCGAGATCAAGGCGCGAAATCGCAGCCATGGCCGTCGCACCGGCGAGATTTCGCAACGCAGAGATCGGGTCGAAGGCAGGTGTCTGGCGACCGAGGGGTTTATGAGATGGCCTCTAGGCCCCGCCAGCCGTGGCGATGGGCCTGCGGGTCGGCCCCGGTCTGCCGTCGAGCCGACGGAGGCCGCGACCGGGGGAGCCCGCGGCGGTTCTGGAAAACCGAGAGGTCGTCCCAGGTTGCCTGTGAGCCACGGCGCTCGACCCCAGGATGGTGGCCGAATCGTCCCAGTTGGGACAGCATCGGTTGGAACACAGGAGCGCACCGCATGACCGACTCACCTGCCTACACGATCATCGACTCCGACACCCATGTGACCGAGGCGCCCGACCTCTGGACGAGCCGAGTCCCGGCGCGGCTAAAGGACAGGGTTCCGCGAGTGGAGTGGGATCCGGAGAAGCAGGAACAGGCCTGGTACATCGGCGACGAGTGGATCAACTCCGTGGGCATCACGGCCGTGGCGGGCTGGAAGGACGCCTATCCCAGTCACCCGCCGCGCTATGAAGACGCCCACCCGGGCTCCTACGATGCCGCCGCGCGGCTGCGCTACATGGACGAGCTGGGCATCTGGGCGGGCGTTCTCTATCCCAACGTCGGCGGCTTCGGGAATCAGGTCTTTGGGCGGCTCGACGATGCGGAGGCGAAGCTCGCCTGTGTGCGTGCCTACAACGACTTTTTGATCGATTGGTCCTCTGCAGACAGGAAACGCTTGATCCCGGTCATGACGTTGCCCTATTGGGACGTGTCGGCAGCGGTCGCGGAGATCCAGCGCTGTGCCGCCCTCGGCCATCGGGGAGTGGTCTTCACGGGCGAGCCCCAGAGCTTCGGGCTGCCTGTGCTGGCCAGCCGTCATTGGGATCCGATCTGGGCGGCCGCGCAGGACTGCAAGCTCCCGGTCAGCTTCCACATCGGCAGCGGCGACTTCGGTGACGAATTCTCGGAGGAGCGGGTCGAGGTCGAGGGCTATGCGGCCACCTCCGCGCGGGCGGGCGCAAAGATCTTCATGACCAACGGCGCGCATGTGCTCGACCTGCTCTTCAGCGGCATCCTCGAGCGATTTCCCAGGCTCCGGTTCGTCTCCGTGGAGAGCGGGGTCGGGTGGATCCCCTTCCTGCTCCAGTGCGCCGACTACCAATTCAAGGCCATGGCTGTCAGCAAGGAGCGCTCCGACTTCAAGATGCTGCCGAGCGAGTATTTCAAGCGCCAGATCTACGCGTGCTGCTGGTTCGAGACCATCACCGCCGAGACCATCGAACGTGTGGGGGCCGAGAACATCATGTTCGAGACGGACTTTCCCCACCCCACGTCGATCTACGGCGACGAAGTCGGCGAGACGATCGAATCGAGCCTGGGATCGTTGAGCGAAGAAGTGCGGCACCGCCTGCTCTGGGAGAACGCGGCGAAGCTCTACGAGATCGAGGCACCGGCCGGCAAGTGAGCCGCGACACGGGCGGCTCGTCCTCGGTGATGAGACGGCCCGTGCCGCCCATCGTCTGTCTCGCGGGGGCGTCTGCACGAATTCGGAAGCGGCGGCCCGCCGGTGTGGTGCGCAGAGCCTCTCGGCGGTCAGCGGCGGCCGCCACCGGCCGCCGCCGCAGCGCGCTGCCGGTCGCGGATCTCGTAGGCCAGGCGTTTGACCTCGTCGATGGGCGGTCCCTGCTCGGCGGGGTCCAGGCGAGCGGCGACCTCGTCGCCCCCCGCCTCGCTCAGCATCGGGCCGAGGCGCTCGCGCAGGCTGCGGATGGTGAAGGCCAGCATGTCGCCGCCCGCGACCGGATCGAAGGGCACCCAGTGGTTGTGGTCGCCCGTCGGCCGCACGTAGTGGTAGTGCGGATCATCGTCGAAGGCATCGAAGCGCAGGTATTCATGACCATCGGCGGCGCCCACGACGTGGATCGATACACCGGAGCCATAGAATCCTCCCTCGGGTGAGTGGGCCTCCACCTCGGCCAGGTCCTCCTCGCTCCCCGCGTAGGCCTTGGCCAACCGCTCGGGGTCTACGACTCGATACTCGAGGCCGAAGTTCACAGCGCCGGCCTCGAGCCACTGGCAATTCTCTGGATCCGGGGGCTCCGGCTGCACGTGATAGACGATTCCGACTTTCACCTCTTCCATGGCTTCAGACTCCATAGATCCGTGCCGCATTGCCGTGCGCGATCTTCTCGAGCTGCTCTGAGGTGAGCGCCGAGCCGAGCTCGGTCAGGACCTTCCGCGAGTTGGGCCAGGCCGACACGCTGTGCGGGTAGTCGGACGACCACAGCGCCGTATCCGCAAGCCAGGGGTAGCTGGCAACGAGATCGAAGCCGACCTTGTCGTCGATGATCGTGACGAAGAGATTCTCTCCCATGTAATCGGTGGGTCGCTTCCGGGTTGCCACGGTGCTGTCCCCCAGCCCCGAACGAACTGTGAAATTCTGCTCCATGGTCTGCACCCAGAAGGGAAGCCACCCGAAATTCACTTCGGCTGCGACGATCTTGAGGCCGGGGTGCCGTTCGAACACACCGCCATAGACCATGTAGCTGAAGGGTCGCACGGATGAAAAGAATCGCTCGACCGTTCCCGCGGCCGTGATCTTCATGCCGATGAGTTCGTCCCAATCCGACGCGGCCGGCCTTCCGCCGAAGGTGCGATGGAAAGTCAGAGGCATTCTCGCTTCGGAGACCCGTGCAAAGAGCGGATCGTAATACGGGTCGTGATAGGGACGTGTCGGAAGCCCGGGAAGGAAGCCCGCCTTCGCGCCAGCCTCGAGACAACGCTCGAACTCGGCCAGGCAGACCTCCATGCCATCGTCTACGGGAAGCATGGGAAGGCCGAGGAGGTGCTCCGGCGCCGCAGCCTGAAATTCACTCAGCATCCAGTCGTTGTAGGAGCGCATGCAAGCCAGGGCGAGCTCGCGATCCGGCTCGGCATAGGACTGGGCGGCATACGCCGGATACACGATGGAGACATCGACGCCATCGGTCCGCATGTCCTCCACGTGGGCCGCGCCCTCATAGTTGCCCCGCAGGATCTCATCGAAACGCAGACCGGACATCTTCTTGTCGCCCGCCGCGCGCCCCGCCGTCGCCTCGATCCCGAAGGTGCGGCCGGGCGGCTTTCCATCGAAGCTCCAGCCATCTCCACCGTCTGCACCGCGCAACATCTTGGGAGCGCGATCCTTCAGGGCCGCCGGCACGCCATCGAAGACGTGGGGCGGTTCGTTGATGTGACAATCGGCGGAAATGATGCGACTCGGTGCAGACGCGGTCATGCTCGTTCTTCTCCTCTTGCTCGGCCCCGGCCCAACAGAACGCAGCTCGAGCAGCATCGATCTGGCGGGGACGGTGTTGCCTTCTTGCCTTTCTCACCCGGATCGCCTTCTCAGACGACAGGCCCTGGAAAGGCAAGAAGGCAACACCGTCCCCTTCTGCCTGATTCAATCACAGATTCGCGGGAATTTGAATCGACGGGTCTAGGTCGTGCTGTCCAAGCGCTTGAAGATGCGGCGGGCATTCGCTCCGAGAAGGTTCGCGGTGGCCTCTTCCGAGAGCTGGAGCTCGCCGAGCTGTCCGAGAGCATGGCGATGGCCCACCGTCGGAAAGCTCGTCCCAAAGAGCGCCTTCCGCCGGCCCGGACCTCGAATGAAGTCCTTCAGGGACTGATTCCAGCGCCGAGGCGGAAACGAGGCCGTTCCGAGGTACACGTTCGAGAACTTGAGGGCCATCGCGACCGCTTCTTCGACCCACGGCCAGCCGGTATGAGACAGGATGAAGTCGACTGCCGGGAAGTAGATGGCAGGCCGGTCGATGCCAATCGGCTGGCCGCAGGCGCTCGGGAGTCGTCCGCCCGAAGTCCCTGCCTGCATGACGAAGGGCAGGCCGAGTTCGCTGGCGAGTGCGTAGTATGGATAGTAGTCGGGCGAATCGAAGGGCCGGTCGAAGCTGTGGGTGTGGAGATGCAGAGCGACGACCCAGGGATGGGCAGCCATCTCTCTGGCGCGCTCGACGCCCGCCATGCCGGAGTTGGGATCGATGCTCCACTCGGCAACGAAGCGATGCGGGAAAGACTTCGCGAGCTGCTCGGTCTCTTCGGGCTGCATCGCGATCGGCTCGAAGTCGTAGGGGCCGGTGCGATCGGGAAGGTCGCAGGTCGGCAGGATCAGGGTCGAGATCCCGAGCTCGTCCATGCGCGTGATCATCGCTTCGGGGTCGGCGAAGCTGTCTGCCGGGTCGCTTCGGATCTTGATCGGGATGCCCTGGGCTTCGAGCGCCGCGTTCCAGAGCGCTTCGCGGTTGGGGAGAAACGAGTTCGCCCAGTAGTCGATGGTGTCCGCGGTCTTCATTGCGTTCCTGCTCCTCAGCCGTCGTCTCGAGCGGGTCCGATCAGGCGCTGCACGTCATCGGCGACTACGGTGTCGGCAAAGAATCCGGGGTTGGTGTCGGTGTAGAAGCGGACGGGGTTCGCGAACACGAAGTCCCTGAAGTGCTCGGGCTTCAGCGTGCCCTTCTGGACCGGCCGGTAGGCCTCTTGGAGCACCTCTGTCATGTCGGGCACGTCGAAGTGTCCGAAGTCGGAGCCGTACACGGCGTTGAAGGTGGCGCCATAGGGCCAGAGGCCCTCCTGAAAGGCGAGCACGTTCATGGGGTCGTCGGGCTCGCAGCCGAAGTAGAAGTTGGGCAGGAAGAGGTCCGGGATGTCCTCGGGGCCGCGCAGGTCGAGGGCCTTGAACTCATCGAGCTCGTCGTCGCTTGGCCGGCCCTTCTGGTGACCGGGCGTCGTCAGCACGGCTCCCTCGATTCGCTCGCGCGTGGCCGGGCCGACCGGGCCGTACTCCGCGGCGAGACGCTGGAACTCCGCCTGGTCGAGGAGCTGCGGGTCGAGCTCTTCCCGGATCGTGCGGATGTTCCGCGTCTCCCAGTGCTCGATGAGGTCGCCGAAGAGACTGCACGCCCACCCCACGCCGCCTTCCAACAGGGCCACGCGCAGGTCCGGGAAGCGACGCGTCACGCCGCCGAGGAAGAGCGACTTGCAGAGCGCCTCACCGGAGGCCGCGAAGTGGCCGATGTGGTTGTAGACCCAGTTCGAGGGAGAGCGGCGGCTGCCCCAGCCGTTGCCCTGGCTGTGGGTGCCCAGCGACACCCCGAGCTCGAGGCAGCGCTGCCAGAAGGGATCGTAGTCGTGGGCGCTGTCGATGCCGTAGGTGTCGAGCCAGAAGGCCCAGCGCCGCACGTCGTCGTCGGCCTGTTCGAAGCCGGGCACCGGCCGTGGAACGTAGCTAGGGATGACGACGGCGCGGAAGCCGAGGTCGACGACGGCGTACTCGAGCTCTTCGATGGCTTCCTGAGGCGTGTGCGTCGGGACCGCGGCCACGGGGATCAGCCGGTCGGTGCAGCCGTCGAAGGCGTCCCGGTGGTAGCGATTCAGGGCGCGGCAGCCCCCGCGGCGAAGCTCGTCGGAGCGAAGCTGAAAGAAGCCGAGCGCGGTGCTGGGGTACACGAGCGACACGTCGCAGCCGAACTCGTCCATGCGGGTCCGCAGGTAGCGCGGGAACGACGCGGCGGCCCGGTCGCGGGTGCGGCGCATGGGTCGCGTCCACCACGGTGGCTTGGTGATGTGTTTGCGCTGGCGCTCATCCGGCGTCATCTCGTACCAGTCCGCGACGGAGCCGAGGACGCCCCTGAACAGCTCGTTGAAGTCGGTGCTGATCCCGACCTCCTTCAGGTATTCGGCGAGAGCCGGAACGAATTCCGTCGTGTGCCCGTCGGTGTCGATCACCGGGTGACCGATGCGTTCTCGGATCTGCTCGGGGGTGAGTGCTTCGCTCATGTGATGATTCCTTGTGCTCTCAGCTCTTCTATTTCGTTCGCGTCCAGACCGAGGCGCCCGGACAAGATGCTCGTCGTGTCTCCCGCCAGGACCGGCCAACGCGCCGCCCGGGGTGCAGCGTCTTCGCCGGGTCCTCCGCGAAATGCGACGGGGTTGCCGACCACCGCCACCTCCTTGCCGCCGTCCGCGCCCGCGAAGCTGTGGACGAAGTCGCGGGCCCGCACGTGTGGATCGCGGCGGATGTCCTCTGCCGTGTTCACGGGCCCGGCAGCGACGCCTCTCCTCGCCAGCTCCGCGCTGGCCTCGAGCTTCGTCTTCGAGGCCGCCCAGGCCTCGACACCGGGGCGGATCACGCTCTCCATCTGCTCACTCCAGCCCTCGCGCGTGGCAAGACGCGGGTCGTCGACCCACTCGGGGTGACCGACCGCCTCCGCGAAGCGCGGGAAGTGGGGCTCCCGCACCACCTCGATGCTGAACCAGCCGTCCTGCGCGCGAAACGCGTGGAGAATGCCGATGCCGTCGAGCATGCGGCTCGGCTCGGCTCCCATGCTGGCGGGATTCACGATGTCGGCGATGGCGATCATGGCATCGTACATGGAGACGTCGACGTAGCGCCCCACGCCCGTCCGGCTGCGCTCGTGCAGCGCAGCCAGCAGTCCGATGACGGCGTAGAGCCCCGGTCCCGTGTCGCCGAGGGCGCCCGCGAGGGCGAGCTGCGGAGGCTCGTCGCCGCCGCGGCTGTACTCGTAGAGGCCCGCCATGCCCTCGACGATGGGTGCGTACGCGGCCCATTCGCGGTAGGGGCTGGGGGGCTCGCTGCGGTTGCCGAAGCCCGAGACCGAGACGTAGATGGCCGCGGGATTGCGCTCGTGCACGGCGTCCCAGCCGATGCCCAGCCGGTCGGCCGTGCCCGGGCGGAAGTTCTCCGCCACGGCGTCGACCGTGCCGGCCAGCTTCAAGAAGAGCTCGCGGCCGGCGGCGGCCTTCAGGTCGAGGGCGATGCTGGCCTTGCCGAGGTTGTTGCGCACGAAGGTCATGCCGGTATCGCGTTCGTCGGCGTCGCGCACCGTGGGCTTGCCGAAGCGACCGGCTTCACCTCCGAGAGGCTCGACTTTGATCACCGCAGCGCCCAACAGCGCGAGCAGCTGGGTGGCGTGGGGCAGAGCGTGCATCTGTTCGGCCGCGAGGATGCTCACACCGGTCAGCGGTCCGCTCATTGCGCTCCCCCCACCGCGCCACTCGAGCGCAGCGCGGCGATGCGCGGCTCGTCGTAGCCGAGCACGTCGCGCAGCACCGCATCCGAGTCGGCGCCGTTCGAGGGTGCAGCGCGGTCCGAGACGGCGATCTCTGCGTCCACTCGCACCGGCGAGCCCAGCAGGGAGACGCCGTGGACTCGTGGATCGAGCCACAGGCCTCGCGACTCGAAGTGGGGGTCGCCGAAGGTCTCGCCCGCTCGGTAGACCGGCGCGCCCGCGACGTCGTGCTCGATGAAGAACACCAGCCACTCCGCCCGCGTTCGCGTCGCAAAGAGATTCGTCAGCTCGTCCCGCAGGGCGTCGTTCCCATAGTCGTGGTCGGCGTGTCGCCTGCCGGGCCAGCGTTCGAAGAGATCCATCCGGTCGACGCCGCGGCAGAAATTCTCCCAGAACTTCGTCTCGGTGGCCATCAGCAGGACGCTGCCGTCTTGTGCCTCGTAGTACTGGTAGCGGACGTCGCTTCCCGGCAGATCGCTGTGTCCGGCGCCCTCGGCCGAGGACTCGAGGGCCTCGACCAGCTCACGGGCGTCCGGGTCGCTCGGAGCACGGCCGTGTTCGGCGACGGCGGCAGCGTGAGCGATGCGCCAGCCGTTCCACGTCGCTGCGGCGTCCGCCTGACTCACCTCGATGAGCGAGGGCATGCCCGACGCGCGGGCACGAACGATGGCCGACACGATCGCGAGTGCCGCGTAGAGGGGCGCGGCCTCGAGCCCCTGCCATACGTGGCCCTTCGGGCGGGCGGCGCGCCCATCCACCTGGCGCGGCGGCGCCAGCCCGGCGAAGGAGTCGAAGGCCAGCCCGTGCGAGCCGAGGTCGCGGTAGGGGCCGCTCTGACCCCAGCCCGAGATCGTGGCGAAGACGAGGCAGGGGTTGAGTGCCAGCAGGTCTTCGTAGCCGAGGCCCCGCCGCGCCAGCGACCCGGGCCGCATGCCCTCGACCACGGCATCGGAGCTTTGAATCAGGTCTCGGAAGACGTCGGCTCCCGCAGCGGCGCGCAGATCGAGGGTCAGGCTGCGTTTTCCGCGATTCCAGCGGCGGGTGGCAGGCGACTCCCCGCGGTAGGGCTTGCCGAGCTGGCGCGCCGGGTCGCCGATCCCCGGCGCTTCGACCTTGATGACCTCGGCACCGAGATCGGCGAGGTGCATTCCCACGGCGTCGGGGGCGAACATTGCCACCTCGACGATGCGGACTCCGGCGAGCACCTGGGGCGGCATGCGGGCATGATACGCACTGCGCGGCGGCCAAGGCGGAAATCCGTGCGCCGCGGGCTCAAATGTGCGCCGACCCGCCTGACCGGTTCCCCTACACCATGCATTTGTGAGATCGTGGTTGGCGAAGCGGGTCCGAGGCCACGCGCGGCTGCTGGCAGACGCGCGTGCCGACGATCTCTGGCTGGCGAAGTCGAAGACGTTCGCCGCAAGGAGGAAATGCAGATGGCGCTGCTGCTCGAAGGGCATCGAATCGACAACTGGATCGATGGCCGGCGCGTCCCGCCGCAGAACGGCAACTACCTCGAGAGCATCGAACCCTCCTACGCGAAGGCCTGGATCGAGGTGCCGGATGGCGATGCGGCCGACGTCGAGCTCGCCGTCGCCGCCGCGCGCAGCGCCTTCGAGGGCCCGTGGCGCCAATTGCCGGCAATGGCTCGCGCGGGGCATCTGCGCAGTGTTGCGCGGGAGGTTGCTGAGCACGCGGAAGAGCTCGCCACGATCGAGTCCCGCGACAATGGCTCGCCCATCGCCGAGGTGAGTGCGGGCGACCTGCCCGCCGTGTGCGAGATGTTGAACTACTGGGCCGGCGCCGCGGACAAGCTGCACGGCGAGACGGTGCAGATCAGCCCCGGTAGCTTCAACTTCACCATCCACGAGCCGATCGGCGTGTGCGGCATCATCGTTCCCTGGAACTCGCCGCTCGCGATTCTCGCCGCCAAGGTGGGTGCCGCGCTCGCCGCCGGCAACACCGTCGTGCTGAAGCCGGCCGAGCAGGCCGCGGCATCGATTCTCACCATCGCCGAGCTCTTCGACGCCGCCGGCATGCCACCGGGCGTGATCAACGTGGTTTCGGGCCGTGGCGAGGTTGTGGGCGACGCGCTGGTGCGCCATCCCGACGTTCGCAAGATCGCACTCACTGGCTCGGGAGAAACCGCCCGCATCATCACCGAGCGCTCTGCGCCGCTCCTCAAGCAGCTGACTTTCGAGCTCGGCGGGAAGTCTCCGAACATCGTTTTTGCCGACGCCGAACTCGATCGCGCCATTCCGGGCGTAAGCACGCAGGCGGTGTTCACCGGCAGTGCCGGGCAGGTCTGCGTGGCCGGCTCGCGTCTCCTGATCCACGCATCCATCTACGACGAAGTGATTGACCGTATCGCGAAGCATGTGGAGGCATCGGTGCGCCTGGGCGATGCGTTGGATGCTTCCACCAGCATGGGCCCGATCGCGTTCCACGAGCAGTTGGAGAAGGTGAAGCGCTACGTCGAGATCGGTCAGAAGGAGGGCGCGGAGCTGGTTTTCGGTGCGCGCTTCGGCGCGGACAACTTTGCGCCGGGCGACGCGTTGGGAAACGGCTACTTCGCAGCCCCGACCCTCTTTCGCGATGCACACAACGACATGCGCGTGTGCCGCGAGGAGATCTTCGGTCCCGTGACGTGCGCGATTCCCTTCGAAGACGACGACGAGGCCCTCGCCATCGCGAACGACACACCCTACGGGCTCGCCAGTGGCGTGTGGACGTGCGACCTGAAGCGCGCTCACCGCTTCGTTCGCGACATCCAGGCTGGCGCCGTATGGGTCAACGCCTACCGCATGATCCACTGGGCGGCGCCCTTCGGCGGCGTCAAGGATTCGGGCTACGGTCGCGACTCCGGCCTCGAGAGTCTGCGCGGTTACCAGCAGACGAAGACCGCGTGGATCGATCTGCACTGATGCGGCCTCGGCCCGCAGAGTCCCCCGTTTCGAGGGAATCGTGATCCTCCCATCTTTCAGCAGGAGCCTCCGCCATGCGCGCCGCCGTGATGCACGAAACAGGCAAGCCCCTTGTCATCGAGGAGCTCGACGTCGAGAGTCCTCACGCCGGTGAGGTCGTGGTGCGGCTAGCCGCCTCGGGCGTGTGCCGCTCCGATCTCCACGTCATCGAAGGCGAGAGCCCCGTCGCCACGCCGCCCATGGTGCTAGGCCACGAGGGCGCCGGCCTCGTCGAAGAGGTGGGGGAGGGGGTGCGAGGCGTCAGTGTCGGCGACGCGGTCGTGGTCGCCCTGTACGGCCCCTGTGGCAGCTGCGACGACTGCCGCTCCGGTGACATCACGAACTGTTGGAGCGAAACGCGCACGCACAATATGTATGGGCGCATGGCCGACGGCACGACGCGCCTGTCGCTCGACGGTGCGGTGATCACCCCCATGGTCGGCTCGGGCTCGCTCGCCGAGCTGTCGGTCGTCCGCGAATCCCAGCTCGTGAAGATCGATCGGGACATCCCGCTCGACCTCGCCTGCCTCGCCGGCTGCGGCGTGACGACCGGCATCGGCGCCGCTCTCAACATCGCCCAGGTGAAGCCGGGTGCGACGGTCGCGGTGATCGGCTGTGGCGGCGTGGGGCTCAACGTCGTCCAGGGGGCGCGCATCGCCGGGGCCGCGCGCATCATCGCCTGCGATACCCAGGCCGTGAAGCTCGACCTGGCTTCGGACCTGGGGGCCACGGAATGCCTCCACGTGAGCCAGGGCACCGAGCTGGCCCCGGCCATCCGGGAGCTGGCGCCCGGTGGCGTCGACTATGCGTTCGAGGTGATCGGCTCGACGGAGGTTCTGGCGCAAGCCTTCGAGGCCACGCGGCCGGGGGGTACGACGGTGATGGTCGGGGCGCCGCCGCCGAGCGCGACCATCACGATCGCGAGTCGCACGCTCTTCTCGGACCGGCGCTTGCTGGGCTGCCTGGGGGGGCAGAACATTCCGGCGCGAGACATCCCGCGCATCATGCGGCTCTACCAGCAGGGTGCCCTGAATCTCGAGAAGCTGGTGAGCCAGAAGCTGCCGCTCGAGCGCGTCAACGAGGCCTTTGCAGCCCTTCAGGACGGGGAACTCGCACGCAGCGTGGTCGAGCCGTGAGCCGCGCCGCCCCCTCGCCCCTCTCCCCACGCCTCCGGAACGATCCGGAAGGTGAAGAGTCCCGCTAGTCGGGGCTCGCGCTGCGTGGGTCAGCCGAGCGGCGGCAGTACGTCGACGCCACGTTGGCGCAACCACTGATCGGCAAGCACCAGGCACACCATGGCCTCCACCATCGGCACCGCCCGTGGCAACACGCAGGGGTCGTGACGGCCCTGGGCCGAGAGCGTCGTGGGCTCACCGCCGGTCGTCACCGTCTCCTGCTGCTGTGAGATCGTCGCGGTCGGCTTGAAGGCCACGCGCACGACGATGTCTTCACCGTTGCTGATGCCGCCCTGAACCCCGCCCGAGCGATTCGACGCGGTACGGGGCACGCCGTCGGGCCCGGGGATGAACGGGTCGTTGTGCTCGCTGCCCGTCATGCGCGCGCCGTCGAAGCCGCTGCCGATCTCGAAGCCCTTCGATGCGGGCAGCGACATCAGGGCGCCCGCCAGCTCTGCCTCCAGCTTGTGGAAGACCGGCTCGCCGAGGCCGGCGGGAACGCCCCGCGCCACGCACTCCACCACACCGCCGAGCGAGTCGCCGCGCGCGCGCGCGGCGTCGATGGCGCGGGTCATCTCGGCCGCCGCACCCGGATCGGGGCAGCGCACCATATTGTCTTCCACCGCTGCCAGGCTGACGCTGCTCGCGTCGAGCTTGGCCTCGATCTCCTGCACCCGCTGAACCCAGGCCAGCACTTCGACGTCCGCGACCGTCGCCAGCAGCTTGCGCGCGATGGCGCCCGCCGCCACGCGGCCGATGGTCTCGCGCGCACTCGCCCGCCCGCCGCCCTGCCAGTTGCGGATGCCGTACTTCGCCTCGGTGGTGAAGTCGGCGTGCGAAGGCCGGTAGACGTCCTTCATGTGCTCGTAGGCCGAGGGCCGTGCGTCTTTGTTGCGCACCAGCATGGCGATGGGCGAGCCGATGCTGTGGCCCTCGAAGACGCCGGAGAGAAGTTCCACCTTGTCCGCTTCGTCGCGTGGCGTGGTGAGCCGGCTCTGGCCGGGCTTGCGCCGATCGAGATCGCGCTGGATATCGGCCTCGCTGATCGGCAGCCGCGGCGGACATCCGTCCACCACCACGCCGACGCCGCCACCGTGGCTCTCGCCAAACGTCTCGATGCGGAAGCTGTGTCCGAGGCCGCTGCTCATGGCTGGCGAGGATACCGAACCGTTCGCCGCCCCGGGTCGGTGCGGCGTGCCTCAGCCCCTCAGCAGCACGTAGGTGGCGCCGACGCCGCCGTCTCCTCCCGTGGCGCTGGCGAACGCCTGTACGGTCGGCGCGAGGGCGGGCTCCGCCAGCCAGACCGGCAGGGCGTCCTTCAGCACCGGGCCCGCGGTCGAGCGGTTGCCCTTGCCGTGGACCACCAGCACGCAGCGGCCGCCCGCCGCATGCACTTCGGCGAGCTTCTCGTGCACCCGGCGTCGCGCCGACACGGCGTCGAGGCCGTGCAGGTCGAGTTTGGCGTCGCGCTGGATCTCTCCGTTGCGCAGCCTGCGCAGCAGCCCGTGGTCGACGCCCGGAGCGATGCCCTCGTGGCGCTCGCCGATGCGATCGATCTCAAAGGCCACAGCCTCGGTCGTTTCGTCGGGCCGCGGCTTGCGCCGGCGACGGATGGTCTTGGGCCGCGCCAGCTTGTCGCGATCTGCAACGGGGTTCACGTCACCCATGGCCTCTCGAAACTCCGAATTCTCGTCATTGCCTTCGGTACCGCTCATATCGAACTCGTCTCGCTCCGGGCGAGCAGGCCGAGGGCCTTCCGCGTCGGGGCGCCATGGGGTAGCTCCACCACGGCGGTCGGCGCAACCCAGCGGTGCGCGTCGAAGCCGTCGAGCCGCACGCGACCCACGGCAGTGTCGCACCGAAAGACGTGCAGCCGCAATCGGCGGTGGCTGAAGGTGTGGTCGATGCTGCCGAGGCGCTCGGCAGCGGCTGTGCGCAGGCCAACGCCTTCGCGCAGTGCGCGCAGCATGCCCGCCTCGGGCGCCTCCTTGCTGGAGAGCTCGCCGCCAGGCAGCTCCCAGAGCCCGCCGAGCAGTCCGTACGGCGGGCGTCGTACCGCCAGCGCTTTGCCCCGCCGCGTCACCCAGCCCGCCACGCCCTCGACGGCTCGGGGCTGCGCCTTTCGGGTCTTCACGGGCAGGCTCTCGGGGTCGCCCGCCGCCAGGCCCGCGCAGCGCCGTCGCAGCGGACACACGCCGCAGCTCGGCGATCTGGGCGTGCAGATGGTGGCGCCGAGCTCCATCAGCGCCTGGTTCAGATCTCCGGGATCAGGGCCCTGGGCCAGCGCCGCGGCTTCGTCCCAGAGCCGTTGCCGAGTGGGCGGCGACTTGATGTCTTCGCGAATCTCGAGCAGGCGAGCCAGCACCCGCGCCACATTGCCGTCGACGATCGCCTCGGGCCGGTCGAAGGCGATCGATGCCACCGCACCCGCCGTGTAGCGCCCGATACCGGGCAGCTCTCGCAGAGCCTCGGCGCTGCCCGGCAGCCGGCCCTCGTGCTCCTCGACGACGATCTTGGCGGCTTTCTGCAGATTGCGCGCGCGCGAGTAGTAGCCGAGCCCCGCCCACACGCCCAACAGGTCGTCGGCGTCGGCACCCGCCAGGGCGAACACGTTCGGAAAGCGCTCCAGGAAGCGCTCGAAGTACGGGATCACGGTTTCGACGCGCGTCTGCTGGAGCATCGCCTCGGAGATCCAGATGGCGTAGGGGTCGCGCGTGCGCCGCCACGGGAGATCGCGGCGATTCTCACGGTACCATCGGAGCAGAAGTCGGCGCGTGGTCTTCACAACAACACGGGCAGGCGCCTCTCGACGCGAATGGCCCGTCCCGTGATCCGCGCACCCAGGGCGTAGAGCTCGACACCGGCTGCGGCGGCCGCGCGCAGGGCCTCGCCGTAGGCGGGGTCGATGGTGTCGGCCGGCGCCACGCATGCACAATCCGCTCGCTGCACCAGAAAGAGCAATGCGGCTCGGGCACCCTCGTTTTTCCGTCGCGTCAATACTTCGAGGTGTCGCTTGCCCCGCGACGTGATGGCGTCGGGAAACAACCCGACTCGGCCCCCGTCGGTCAACGTGACGCTCTTCACCTCCAGCCACGCGGGTCGCGGGTCGCGGGGGTGATTGCTCAGCCGGAAGTCGAGTCGCGAGCCCGGCTCTGCCACCACTTCGTTCTCGCGCAGGCGGTAGCCCGAGAGCTCTCGCAGGCAGCCGGCGGCCAGGGCGCGCGCCGCCACCGCATTCGCGCGCCCGGTGTTCACTCCCACCCAGGTGCGTCCGACGCGCAGCATCTCGAGAGTGTGTGGCAGCTTGCGCTTGGGGTTTTCGCTGGTCGAGCAACGCACCCTTGCTCCGGGCCGCGCTGTGCCCCGCATGCTTCCCGGGTCGGGGCAGTGCACGGTGAGCTCTTCGCCGGTGTCGGTCTCGATGTCTGCGAGAAAGCGCTTGTAGCGCCGCAGCAGGCGGCCCGTGATGGGCGTGTCGAGGGCGACGCCCGCGGTGGTCACGTTGCGCGGCGGCGGCGCGTGCGCAGTGCAGGCGCGTGTCAGGGCGCCGGCGTCGGGAGTCGCGCCTCGATGTTTTCGCGCACCCATTTCTCGTCCCACCACTCGATCGGGTCGACGTAGGCCTCTCCGATGAGAACCGCAAAGTGCAGGTGGTCGCCGCCGGCGAGCCCGGTGGCGCCCGACAGCCCGAGGCTCTGGCCGGCCTCGACGCTGTCCCCCGCCTGCACGTCGAGCCGGGAGAGGTGGCCGTAGAGTGAAGCCAGCCCGAGTCCGTGATCGAGGAGCACGCAATTGCCGTAGATACCGAGTTCGTCGGCGAAGGCGACGCGCCCGCGCGCGGCCGCGCCGATTGGCGCCGCACGCGTGGAGGCCAGGTCGTAGCCGAAGTGGGTCGCCTTCGAGACCGGCTGCCCCCCCACGAAATAGGTGCGCCGCTCGGCGAAGCGGCTCGTCACCTTCGAGTTGGCGAGCTGCGAGAAGGCGCCTTGCCACAGACGCTCGGGCGCGGATTCCGCCAACGCCTCGCGAATCGTCCGCTCGTTGGCCGCGCGCAGCTCGGTGTTGATCTGCGCAAAGGCTGCCGTCGGGTCGCTGGCGTCGATGCCCACGGAGGCTGCGAGATCGGGGACGGTCGTGTCGAGGAAAGAGGGCGGCAGAGTGACGTTGGCCACGGGCAGCACGCGCTCCTTCACCACGACCGGCCAGCGCGCCCTTGCCACGTTGCCCGCCGTGTCCTCGGCGATCACGCGCAGCTCCGGGGAGTCCGGCGTGTCGGTCGGGATGGCGTAGAAGGCCACGCGGCTGCCGTTCATCTCGTAGCCGGGAAAGAAGGTCTCTCCCACTTGCACACCGTCACGCGCGGTCTCCTCGTCGAGCTCATAGCGCACGACGCCGGATCCGCCCCGCCGCACGTAGGTGAGGCCGGTGGTGATCGCCACCCGCGGCGGTCGTCGATCGATGCTGATCGGCACCTTCAGCTCGGCCAGGTTGCCGCGCAGGCTGTCGCGCAGCGACCAATCGCGCACGCGCACCCGCAGGAAGGCTTCGGTTACCGCCCTCGGCAGTGCGTCGGGCTCGATCGCAATCTCCAGGCTCACCGGAATCTTGCCGGCCTGGGCGCCCTGGGTGGTGCTGCCCGGGTAGCTCTCCGACAGCAGGTCGAGTTCGCCGGCGGCGTGGAGCAGCACGACCTGCACCGAGCGCAGGCCGGCGCCGGCATCGGAAAGCTCGAGTGCGACGTTGCCGCCCTGGCCACCGAGCACCACACTCTCCGGTCCGGCGATCTGTGGTGCCTCGCTCTCGAAGCGCAGCCAGGCGAACGTGCCGCCGACCCCCACGAGGATCAGCAGCAGAATGACGAGCCAGCCTCGAATGGTCACGCGACACCCCCCCTCGTCAGCGCGAAGTGCGATTCTACCGCAGGGCGTCGCATTGACGCCGCGCCTGACGAGCGCGATCCTCCCGCCTGCCTGTTCTTGGCCGGCTCTTTGCCGGCCGTCGCAGCTCCATTCCCGCTCTTCCCGCCTGTGAGTCCAGAGCTTGCGGGCCTAGTCCATCTTGGAGGCAATATGTCGAAGCTTCGCCGCATCGTTTGCGTGCGTCACGGCGAGACCACCGGCGAGTCGAGTACCCGCTACCACGGTGCCACTGATGTGCCGCTCTCGGACGCGGGTCGCGCTCGGATGCGCGAGGTTGCGAAGAGCCTCACCCGGGAGTGCTTCGACCTGGTCGTGGCGAGTTCGCTGCGCCGCTCCTGGGAAGCGGCCTGGATCGTGAGCGGCGGCGCGCCGGTGCGGCTCGAGCCGCGCTTCCGCGAGATCGACTTCGGTCGCTGGGAAGGCCTCACCAAGGAGGAGATCGCCGCGGCCGATCCGCAGCTGCACGAGCTGTGGCAGGCCGGGGCCGCGGAGTTCGACTTTCCGGGAGGCGAGACGCGTGCCGGGTTCCGCGAGCGCACGCTCGAGGGGCTTCAAGGCCTGCAGCAGAGTGGCGCGACCAGCGTGTTGGTGGTCGCCCACAAGGGCACCGTGCGCACCATCGCGGAGGAGCTGCTCGGCTCGACGCTCGAGGACGGCCAGCCGCAGCTCGGCGCGTGTATCGGCGTCTCCTGTGCCGTCGATGGCACCTGGCATCTCGGCCGCCGCGGCAGCAATCCGGCAGGACTCGAAGCCGCCTAGCTCTCTCCGCGCGGCGATTTCCCAGGCCCGCAACTTTTCGGCGGGGATTGTTCGAGCCACGCTTCATGCTGGGGCCGCGACGAGCTCCTAGACCACACCCAGCCTGTCGGTGGGTCCTGGCACCACGCGTCCCCCGAGGAACAGCTGCGTCAGCTCCCGGCCTGCCCCCGAAGGGCCAGCTCAGCTCCGGAAACCACCGCCACGCGTGCCGCCCCCGATGCGGATCGCGGTGGATCCGCGGCTGGGCGGCACGTAGACGGGGATCTCGCTCGGCCAGCAGAACTCTTCGCAGGCGACCGCTTCGTCCTCTTCGGCCATTTCCCCCTCCGCCGGCCGAGCAGCGTCCGTTTCTGCTTCGGGCTCTGTCGCCCGGGTGTTTCCGGGAAGTCCGAACAGCAGGGCAGCGACCGCGGATGCAATGGCGCGATTGCTCTTCATCACTCTTCCCTCCTATGGACCGAAGGATCGGTCGCGGGCGGAGGAGTGCCTATGAAGCACTTCACACGTAGGGGACGCTGCGCGCGGCGTTTGGGGCTGCTTGGCTAGCCGTCGTCGGATTCCCGGAGCTTTGCGAGCACGCTGTAGTCCTCGAGGGTCGTCGTGTCGCCTATTGCTTCCTTGCCGGAGGCGATGTCGCGCAGCAAGCGCCGCATGATCTTGCCCGAGCGTGTCTTCGGCAGTGCATCCGTGAAACGGATCTCCGCTGGCTTTGCGATGGCGCCGATCTGCTTTGTTACGTGGGCGCGCAGTTCCTGGGTAAGCGCCGGTCCGGAGTCGATGCCGCTTTTCGGCGTCACGAATGCGACGATCGCCGTGCCGGTGATCTCGTCCGGCCGCCCGACCACGGCCGACTCGGCGACATCGCGATGTGACACCAGCGCGCTCTCCACCTCCATCGTACCGATGCGATGCCCCGAGATGTTCATCACATCATCGATGCGGCCCATGATCCAGAAATAGCCGTCCTTGTCTCGGTGCGCGCCGTCGCCGGCGAAGTACTTCTTGTCGTATGTGCCCCAGTAGGTCTCCTTGTAGCGCTGAGGGTCACCCCAGATTCCGCGCAGCATGCCGGGCCACGGCTTCTCGAGCACCAGGAAGCCGCCGTTCGGCGGCTTTACCGATGCACCGGAATCGTCGTAGACGGCGGCGTGAATGCCGGGGAAGGGCAGGGTTGCGGAGCCCGGCTTCGTCTCGACGCCAGCGGCGAGTGGCGAAATCATGATTCCGCCCGTCTCGGTCTGCCACCAGGTGTCGACGATGGGGCAGCGCCGGCCGCCGATCACGCGGTGGTACCACATCCAGGCCTCGGGATTGATCGGCTCGCCGACGGTGCCGAGCAGGCGCAGCGACGAGAGATCGTGCTGCTTCGGGTACTCGTCGCCGAGCCGCACGAAGGTGCGGATCGCCGTCGGCGCTGTGTAGAAGATGGTGACTCCCCAACGCTCGATGATGTCCCAGAAACGATCCGGCGCCGGATACGTGGGCGTTCCCTCGTACATCAACGTCGTCGCACCGTTCGCGAGGATGCCGTAGATGACGTAGCTGTGGCCGGTGATCCAGCCGATGTCGGCGGTGCACCAGTAGGTGTCGCTGTCCTTGAGATCGAAGATCGCCTTTGCGGTGGTCGTCACGTGGGTGAGATAGCCGCCGGTTGTGTGCAGGATGCCCTTCGGCTTGCCGGTGGTGCCGCTGGTGTAGAGGATGAAGAGCGGGTGCTCGGCGTCGAGCTTGGCCGGCGCGCACTTGGCACTCGCGCCTTCCATCAGCTCGTGCCACCAGAGATCGCGGCCCGCCTGCATCTCGGTGGCCTCGCCGGTGCGCTGCACGACGATGACGGAGCCGACGCCCTCGCAGCCCTTGAGCGCCTCGTCGACGGCGGGCTTGAGTGCGTGGGGTGCCCCGCGGCGGTAGCCGCCGTCGGCCGTCACCACGAGCTTGGCCCCCGCGTCGTTGATGCGGTCGCGCAGTGCCTCGGCGGAGAAACCGCCGAATACGACGGAATGCGGTGCGCCGATGCGCGTGCAGGCGAGGATCGCTACGGCGAGTTCGGGCACCATCGGCATGTAGAGCGCGACGCGGTCGCCCTTCTTCACGCCCTGCTGTTTGAGCACGTTGGCGAACTTGCAGACTTCGCGATGCAGCTCTGCATAGGTGAGTATGCGCGTATCGCCAGGCTCACCCTCCCAGATGATGGCGGCCTTGTTGCGGCGCCAGGCGTTATCGCCCTCGAGATGTCGGTCGAGGCAGTTGTAGGAGACGTTGAGCTTTCCGCCTCTGAACCATTTGGCGAACGGAGGCTTCCACTCGAGGGTCTTCTTGAAGGGCGTGAACCAGTCGATGTTCTCCCGCGCCATCTTCGCCCAGAAGCGCTCGGGGTTCGCTGCGCCCAAGGAGCGGTATTCCTTGATCTGCTTCTTGCTCCAGTTGGCGGCCTTCGCGAACTCCTTGCTCGGTTTGAAGACGCGATTCTCTTTCAACAGCGACTCGATATCAGGCATCTCGCTCCGTCCTGGTTCCCGGTCCGTTTTCCGGGGTTGAAAGTGGAAGTGGGGTGACGCGTGTGGGGTCAGCGCTGCGAAACCAGCGCCTCCACGTCGTCCGGTAGCTTGGGTATGGCGCTGTTCAGGTTCTCGTGGCCGTCGGCCGTGATGACGACGTTGTCTTCGATGCGCACTCCGATGCCGCGCAGGCGCTCGTCGATGTCCTCGACCGCCTCGCCGAAGTAGAGGCCCGGCTCGACGGTGAAAACCGTCCCGGGCTCGAGTACCCGGGGCGCTCCGTCCTTTCGGTAGGAGCCGGCATCGTGCGTATCGAGCCCCAGCCAGTGGCTTGTGCCGTGCATGTAGTAGGGTCGGTGTCTTTCGTTCTTGATCAGCTCGTCGGCGTCGCCCGAGAGCACGTCGAGTGCGATGAGGCCCTCGACCAGCTGCTTCACGGCCGCATCGTGGATTTGCGGCAGCGTGTTACCCGGCCGGCAGGCGTCGAGCGCCGCCAGCTGTGCCGCCAACACGATCTCGTACACGTCGCGTCTGGCGCCAGTGAAGCGCCCACCCACGGGATACGTGCGGGTCACATCCGATGCGTAGCCTTCGAATTCGCAGCCTGCGTCGATCAGAACCAGACTGTCGCTCGCCAGCGCACAGTCGTTCTTGATGTAGTGGAGCACCGCGGCGTTGTGCGCGCCGCCGACGATCGTCGTGTAGGCGGGGCCGCTCGCGCCGCGGCGGCGGAAAGTGTATTCGAGTGCGGCCTCGAGCTCGTATTCGGAGCGACCGGGGTGTGCCAGCGCCGCCGCAGCGGCGTGCGCCTCGGCGCTGATCGCCGCGCCGCGCCGCATCAGCTCGAGTTCGGCCGCGGTCTTGATGAGCCGCATCTCGTGCACGATGCTGCGCGGGTCGACGATTGCCTCCGGCGGTTCGACGCCCTGACGCGAGCGCAGCCGCAGATTTTCGATGCTCTCGGTGATGCAGCGATCGATCTCGACACTGCGCCCCAGCACGTGGAAGATGCGCCGTGCCGCGGCGACCAGCTCCGGCAGGTCGCGCAGGAAGCGCTCGCGCTCGTGTGCTTCGTCCGCTCCGTATTTGGCGACAGCGCCCTCGGTGCCCGGGCGATGGCCGGTCCAGGTCTCCCGGGCGGGGTCGCGCGGCTCGACGTAGAGCGTGTAGGCGGGTCCGCCGTCCGTCCGCAGCACGGCCACGGCGTTCGGGTGCGCATAGCCCGTCAGGTACCAGAAATCGCTGTCCTGGCGGAAGGGAAACTCGGTGTCGGCCGAGCGCGTGACGAGCTTTGCACCGATGAGGATAGCGATGGCGCCATCGCCCATCGCACCGTGCATCCGTTGCCGCCGCTCTGCGAACATCGCGCCGATCTTACCCCAGAAGCCTCAGGGCGCGTCCGTGCACACCACCCGCACGCCGCCACAGTAGGTGGCACAGACCCGCTCGTCGTGGAGCACGGCGGTGTAGTAGAGGCCCTGCTCCTCGAGTGCTGGCAGTCGCAGCGAGCGGACAGAGCCGTCGGAGGCCGCGACGTGCAGCCAACCGCTCCAGCGCGTGGTGACGCTGCGCCCGGCGGCGGCGAACTTCAGGTCCTGGGCGAAGTCGAGCGCTGCGACGAAGTCCGCGTCGAGCAGCCGTGGCTGCGCCGCGTCGTCTGGCGAGACGAGCCACAGTCCGTCAACGGCATGCTCGACGCGCACCAGCCCGCCGCCCGGTCTGCTCGCCACGAACTGGACCTCTGGCTCGGCGATGCGCCGCAGCTGCACGCCGTCGGAGCCGAGAACAGTCGCGTCGGTCCGCACCGGGCCGGGGTCGTGCGGGATCAGGTCGTTGGTCGTCCAGAACTCGCGGCGCCGGGCATCCCAGGCGGGGGTCTTCGGCGCGGCAGTGAAGCCGGCCGGCGGCTCGACCGCGTGCTCTGCCACGCGCTCGCCGTCGGGTGTGATGACGACGAGAGAGCCGCTGTCCACCCCGTCGATCGCCGCCGCGCCGTAGCGCGTCACCAGCAGGTTGCCGTCGGGCAGGGGGGCGATCTCGTTCAAGCCGAGGCCCAGGTCGGGAAACCGCGTCACCGCCCCGCTCGCGACGTCGACCGCACCCATGCTCTCGTAGAAGGTCGTGAAGTAGACGCGCCGGTTCGCGTGCGCGTGCACGTCCCACACACCCGAGCGGGCTCCGGGTGTCGTGACGTCGAGGGGCGGCAGGAAGCGTTCGGCGGCGAGGTCGAAACGGCCGATCAGCTGCGGCCCTGCGGCCCGCAGGTCTGCCCTTGGATCGTCGCCGGCCGCGCGAAACGCCGACCAGAACGCCGCTTGCCCGAAGTAGAGGACGCCGTTGCGGGCGTCGCCGTACCAGGCGCAATACGCCTCGTCGCGGCTCGGCGCCGGAGCGCTCGCGACGTGGACGCCCGCTCGCGGTGCGGGCCCGCTGCTGCAGCTCGCGAGCGTCAGGACGGCCCACAGTATCGCCAGTCCGCCAACTCTGGCGGCACCGCCGCTCTGGGTGGCGGTGCCGCCAAGTCTGCGGAATTGCGGAGGAGTGCCCGCGGTCATCGTCCAGGGCGCTGCGCAGGCGCTGCGAAGCCGCAATCGAAGGCTGCACACCGCGGGGCGGGCAGTGCCCCGTGCTCCGACGGAAACTGCTGTCTGGGCGAGGGCTTGCGTACACGACGCGGTGGCGGTTCGAATTGGCACGCTTCCTGCTTTAGTCCCCACACAGCGATCTGGAGTGGCCGAGTCGGACGTAAGCGGGCGCGCACGGACGGCTCGGCCCATCCTCCGGAAGGAGTCCGAATCCATAAGGCGCTTTCCCCAACGAATGGCACCCGCCTTTTCGGTCTCCCAGACGGAAAGACAGTCGCTAGAGCCCCCGGTCGGACGGTCCGACCCGGGGGCTTTCTGTTTCTCCCCCCTCGCGACGGGAGTGACCCTCCGACCCGGGGGTCAGGCCTCTTCCTCGCCCGCGTCGCCGGCGTCTTCGCCGCCGCTCCTCGAGCGCTGCCCGCGGCCTCGCCCGCGCCCACGGCCGCGTCGCCCGCCCTGCGGCTTCGACTCGGGCTTGGCGGCCAAAGCGTCGTTCGCGTCACAGCTGGTGCGCACCACCTCGGCGCCGAATTCCCGACGGAACCAGCCCTTCAGCTCCGGCAAGTCCTCGAGCTCTGTCTGCGATGACGGATTGCGCCAGGCAATCGCTTCCAGCACAGAGTTCGGTGCCAGCACACCGGGGTCGAGCTTCGTGTCGGAGGCCCGCTCGGCGCGCCAGGCTTTGAGCGCCGCGAGCCTGCGCTCGGCGTGTCTGTCCATGCGCCGGCGGCTGCCACCGAGCTTCGGGATCGGTCCGTGCGCTTCCTTTCGGCCCTTGCGGACGGCCGCCATGATGTTGCGGCCCAGGCGTCGCAGCAGCAGGTCGGTGATGCCCTTGATTTCGGCCAGCTCTGCCAGCTTTGTGGGCTTGCGCTCTGCGATGTCGAGCAGCGTGCGGTTTCCGAGCACCTTGAACGGCGGCCGGTCGATCTCTCTCGCGCGTTCGTCGCGGGCGTAGTACAGCTCGCGCAACACCGACAACCCGTTCGGGTCGAGCTTGCGCGCGCCCTTGATGCGCAGGTAGCCGAGCTTGTCGAACTCGCGTTCGGGCCACTGCCGCGCACACAGTGTCTTGAACTCTTCCTGAGCCCAGCGCAATCGCTTCGCGGCGCGCAGCTCCTTGGTCAGGATCTCCCGCAACGCGATCAGGTACACCACGTCCGCCGCCGCGTAGTTGAGCTGCTTGTCGCGCAAGGGTCGTCGCGACCAGTCGGAACGTTGCTCGTCCTTCGGCAGGTTCACTCCGTAGTGGCGTTCCGCCAGGCTTGCGAGCCCGACGGACGGGTAGCCGAGCAGCTGCGCGCTGATCATCGTGTCGAAGAGGGCGTCGAAGCTGAAGCCGCAATCGCGCTTCAGCACGAAGAGGTCGTACTCCGCCGCGTGGAAGATCGTGGTGGTTTCCGGCGACGCAAAAACGGGCCCGAGCGGTGCGAGCTCTGCCGGTCCCCCGAGCGCCAACGGGTCGATCAGGTAGATCTGTTTGCGGGTGGCGATCTGCACCAGGCAGGTCTTGTCGAAGTAGTGGTAGAAGCTGTCGGCCTCGGTATCGACGCCGATCACCTTCTCCGACTGCAGATCCTGAGCGAGGACGTCTAGATCCGCTTTCGTTTCGATGACTTCGAAATCAGACAATTCAGGAGCCTTAATGGTCCGCTCTCCGTCCCCTGAGGGTTTCGGAATGAGTACCCAAGCAGGGACTTGATTTTCTGGGGGAGAGCCAAGCGACGCCAAGGAGGGGCGAGGTGACGCAGCGGCGATGCTAGCCGAGCCCGGCGGGGCGTGAAAGCGTGGCCGGGCCGAGCGGCCAGCCGACCCGGAGGCGGGGGCGGCCCGCATGCCGGATACTCTCCGCGTGTTGCAGGCCGGAGCCGGGATCTCGACCGCGGCGGATGCCCGCCAGGCGGGGGCAGAAGCCGCCAAGCGGGCGCTCGAGGGCGCTGGGCGCGCCGATGGCGCCCTCGTCTTCGTGGGCCCGGGCTACGGGGACGACGTGTCGTTGATTCTCGATGCGACTGCGGCCGAACTGGGCACGGAGGTGCTGGCGGGGGCCACTGCCCACGGCGTGCTGGCGGCCGGCCAAGAGAGCGAAGCACAGGCTGCCGTGGCGGTGCTCGCTTTCCAGGGCCTAGAGGCCGAGGCCTTCCTCGTCCCGGACCCGGCGGGCGAGGAGGAGGCTGCGGCGGAGGAGATCGTGGCCCGGCTCGGCGCCCCGCGTGCGGAAGACCTGGTGGTGCTGCTGCCCGATCCGGGCACCTTCGACAGCTCGGCCCTGCTGCCGGCCCTCGGTGAACGGCTGGGGCCCGCCACGCTGGTGGGTGCCGGTGCCGGTGACGCCCTGGGCGATGCACCCCTGCAGTGGTGCGGCCGCAGCGTGGCCACCGGAGCGATCTCGGCGCTGGTGCTGCGCGGCACCGCGCCGCCCCGCGTCGGGGTGACGCAGGCGTGCCGGCCGGTGACGGAGCTCCTCACCGTGACCGGCGCCCGCGGCCATTGGATCCTCGAGATCGACGGGCGTCCGGCCCTCGAGGTATTTCGCGAGGCGGCGGGTGGTGCTCTCGCCGACGATCTGCGGCGCGCCGCGCAGTTCGTGTTCGTGGCGCAGCCGGTGCCCGGCGTGGGTGGCGACTCGCTGGCGCCCGGCAACTATCTGGTGCGCCACGCCATCGGCCTCGAGGAAGATGCGAACGCGTTCGCAATTCCGGCGGAGGTTCGTCCAGGTGATCGGATCGCCTTCGTTTTTCGCGATGCCGCCGCTGCGCGGGAGGACTTGAAGGCGATGCTCGAGCGCGTCGTCAGCCCGGCTGCGGTATGCGGGCTCTACCTCAACTGCTGTGCGCGCGGTGCCGGCTTCTTCGGGGTTCCTGGGCTCGAAGCCGCCTACCTGGACCGGGCTCTGGGGCCGGCGCCGGTAGCCGGCATGTTCGGCTCGTTCGAGATCGGGCCGATCGGCGGGGTGACCGAGTTGCTCAGCTACACGGGGGTTCTGGCGCTGCTCGAGGGCTGAGATTCGGGTTGATCCTGGCCAGGACCTTGCGGTAATTTGTTCTGTATCAAAGAACGTTGTTCTGCAATACGGAACAGAAATGGCGTCCACCGAGTCCCTTGGCAGCCTCGAGAAGGCGATCGAAATCCTCTACCACCTGCACACAGAGCCGGCAGGGGTGGGGGTGACCGCCATCGGCCGCGCTCTCGACATGCCGAAGTCGAGCGTGCACCGGCTGCTCGCCGCGCTGGTGCGGCGCAGCCTGGTGGAGCGCGACGCCCGCGGGCACTACCGCACCGGCATCGGGCTCGTGGCGCTCGGGCTCGGTGCCCTCGAGCGCGAGCCGGTGCTGGCGGCGGCGCGCCCGGTGCTCGAGGCCGAGGCGGCGGCGCTCGACGAGACGGTATTCCTGGTGGCGGCGCGGGCTGGGCGGCTGCTGGTGCTCGACAAGGCCGAGGGGACCGGTTTCCTGCGCGCCTCGCCGCGGGTCGGCGCCGAGGTGCCCGTGCACGCCACCGCGGTCGGCAAGCTCTTCCTCGCTTTTGGCGATGGTTGTGTCTCGCTGCCCGAGGGCGAGCTCGAACGCTTCACCGAGCAGACGCGCGCGGTTCCCGAAGAGCTGGCGCGCGACGTCCGGCGCGCGCGGGAGCAGGGCTTTGCGGTCAACCGCGAGGAGTGGATTCCGGGGCTCGCCGTCGTGGCCGCCCCGGTGATGGCGTCGGGACGCCTGCAGGCCGCGGTGGCCCTGGCCTCCAGTGCACAGCGCCTCGAAGCGCTCGGAAGCGGGGAGCTGGCGCGGCGAATGCTGGCAGCCGGCGAACGCATTGGGGCGCGCCTCGCGGGCACGGACGACGGGTGAAGCTGAAGAGGGTGGCCGCGATGCCGACTCCTGGCCGGGGCCACGAGCGACGCGACAAGGGGGCGGTTCGATGAAAGTCTGTTCGCGAAATCACGGCCGATGCACGATGGGGTCAGCCCGATGAAGATCTGGCTCGATGGGAAAGTGCTGGAAGCCGGCGCGGCGAAGCTGCCGGTCACGGATCACGGGCTGCTCTACGGCGACGGCGTCTTCGAGGGCATCCGTGTCTTCTCAGGCAACGTCTTTCGGCTCGACGATCACCTGGCGCGGCTCGCTGCCGGAGCGAAGGCGTTGGACCTGGAGTTGCCCGGCGGCCTGAGCCGCATTCGCGAGATCGTGCTCGAGACGGTGCGTGCGCACGGCGAGCCCGAGGCTTACGTGCGCCTGGTGGTGACCCGCGGCGAAGGTGCACTCGGCGTCGACCCGACCACCTGTCACGATCCAAAGCTCTTTTGCATTGCCTCCGACGTGCACATCTACCCCGATGAGAAGCTCGCGGAAGGCATCGCGCTGGTGACGGCCAGTGTGCGCCGTCCGCCCCCGGACGTGCTCGACCCGCGTGTGAAGAGCCTGAATTACCTGAACAACGTGCTGGCCAAGGGCGAGGCGCGGCGCCAGGGCGCGGACGAGGCGCTGCTGCTCAATCTTTCCGGCCACGTGGCCGAGGCGGCGGTGGCCAACCTTTTTGCGGTGCTGCGCGGCGAGCTGGTGACTCCGCCGGTCTCGGACGGCGCCCTCGAGGGCATCACTCGCCGCACGCTGCTCGAGCTGGCGGGCTCGCTCGGCATTCCAGCGGCCGAGCGCAGCCTCACGCGCTTCGATCTCTTCGCCGCCGATGAGGTATTTCTCAGCGGCAGTGGCGCGGGCGTCGTGCCGGTGCGCTCTCTCGACGGGCGCGAGATCGGCAGCGGCCGCCCCGGCGAGGTATGGAGCAAGCTGCGGCGTGCCTACCTCGACGCGGCGCCGGCGCTGGGTGTTCCGGCGTTCGAACTCTGAGGTTCCAGCTCCGATTGCCGCGTCGGCGCTTCGCGCCCCTGCTCGCCTGAGCTAGCGTCGGGCCATGCGCTGGTCTCACAGCTTCATTCCCACCCTGCGCGACGATCCCGCCGACGCCGAGGCGGCGAGTCACAAGCTCCTGGTGCGCGCGGGCTACGTGCGGCAACTCACCGCGGGCGTCTATTCGACGCTGCCCTTGGCAAAGCGCGTGTGCACGAAGATCGAAGCCATCGTCCGCAAGGAGATGGACGAGATCGGAGGCCAGGAGTTTGCGCTCCCGTCGTTGCACCCAGCAGACGTCTGGAAGCGTTCCGGTCGCTGGGAGACGCTGGGCGAAGAGATGTTCCGCCTGCAGGATCGCAAGGGCACGGACATGGCTCTTGGCATGACCGCTGAGGAGATCTTCGCGACGATCGCCTCGGAGCTGCGCAGCTACCGGCAGCTCCCGCAGATCTGGTACCAGATCGCGACGAAGTTCCGCGATGAGCCGCGGCCGAAGTCGGGCCTGCTGCGCGTGCGTGAGTTCACCATGAAGGACTCCTACTCGCTCGACCTCGACACCGAGGGATTGGATGTTGCGTTCCAGAAGCATTTCGATGCGTATCGCAAGATCTTCGCGAGCTGCGGGCTCGACGCGCTGGCCGTCGAGGCATCCTCCGGCAGCATGGGTGGCAGTGAGAGCATCGAGTTCATGACGACGAGCGACGCCGGCGAAGACTGGGTCGCCTCCTGCGGAAGCTGCGGTTACGCGGCGAACTTCGAGAAGGCGACTTCGACGTTGCCAGAGATCGCGGACGAGGCCGGTCCGGGGCAGCCCGAGCGCTTCGCCACGCCGGGACAGCGCAGCATCGATGACCTCGAGAGCTTCGATGGCGGCGCGCCAGCAGGGCGGCAGATCAAGACCCTCGTCTACGTCGTCGATGGCAACACCACGCTGGTGCTGCTGCGCGGCGATCACTCGCTCGTCGAGCAGAAGCTGCAGGACGGGTTGCAGGCGCAGGATCTGCGTCCCGCTTCCGACGACGAGATTCGAGCCGCGCTCGGCGCTTCGCCCGGAAGCCTCGGCGGTGTCGGCGTGAGCGGGCTGGCCATCGCTGCAGACGCGGCGCTCGCAGGCCGCAAGAACATGACCACCGGCGCCAACGAAGACGATTTTCACCTGCGCGGCGTCGATATTGCGCGCGACATCGACGTCGGCCGCTGGCTGGATCTGCGCGAAGTGAACGAAGGCGAGCCCTGCCCCATGTGCGATGGCGCGCTGGCCGTGCAGAAGACGATCGAGATCGGTCACATCTTCAAGCTAGGCACACGCTACGAGATGATGGGTGCCGCCGTCCTCGACGACGCGGGCCAGAAGCGCCCGATCGTGATGGGCTCCTACGGCATTGGCATCCAGCGCACCATGGCGGCGATCGTCGAGCAGCATCACGACGAGGCCGGCATGGTCTGGCCGCTCAGCGTTGCGCCCTACGAAGTGGTCATCACCCAGGTGAACGCGAAAAGCGCTGAGACCAGCGACGCGTCCGGCGCCCTCTACGATGCGCTGCGGGGCGAGGGCATCGATGTGCTGCTCGACGATCGCGATGAGCGGCCCGGCGTGAAGTTCAAGGACGCTGAGCTGATCGGAATTCCCTACCGCATCACCGTCGGACCCAAGGGTCTCAAGGAAGGCAAGGTCGAGCTCGTGCGTCGCAAGACGCGCAAGTCTCGCGAGATCGACCTCACGAAAGCGGCCAAGGCGGTGGCGGAGAACGTCTTCGAAGAGCGCAACTTCTCATCGCAGATCTGATGGCGAAGCGCAGGACGCGGGGACCGCTCGTCCACCTGATCGACGGCCCGATCTGGGTGTTCCGTGCCTACTATTCGCTGCCGTCGATGACGAGCCCGGACGGCCGGCCGACGAACGCCGCCTACGGCTATGCGAATACGCTGTTGCGCTACCTGGCCGATCACGAGCCGACCCACATCGCGGTCGCCTTCGACTTCGCGCAGGAGAGCTTTCGAAACGAGGAGTTCCCGGAGTACAAGGCACAGCGCGACGAGATGCCGGACGATCTCGAGCCCCAGTGGGAGATGTGCATGGAGATCACGCGGGCCCTCGGCATCCAGCTGGGTGAGGTCGAGGGCTACGAGGCCGACGACGTGATTGCTACGTGGGCCACGCGGCTGCTGGCGCGCGGCGCCAGCGCGCGCATCGTCACCACGGACAAGGATATGGCGCAGCTCGTGCGCGAGGATGGACGAGCCACGCTGTGGGACATGAAGCGCGAACGCGATGTGGATGCAGACGGCGTGCGCGAGAAGTTTGGCGTCGCTCCGGACCAGATCACCGACTACCTGGGGCTGATCGGTGATGTGGTCGACAACTTGCCCGGCGTGCCGGGGGTCGGGCCGAAGGGCGCCTCCGTGGCGCTGCGCGCCTTCGGCCGCATCGAGGACATCCCGGCGGACGCCGAGAAGTGGGAGGGCCTGCGGGTCCGAGGTGCCACGCGCGCCGCCGGCCTGGTGGACGAGCACCGCGAACTCGCGCTCCGGACCCGCGGCCTCGCGACCCTGGTGCGCGACGTCCCCGGTCTGCGCGGCGACTTGCGATGCCTGCAGTGGAAGCTCAGCGACCACACCGTCGCCGAGGCGTTATTCGAGTCGCTTGGCTGGGACCGTATCACGACGCGCATCCCCCGGCCACGCTGAAAATCCGAGCAGCGTTGCCGCGGTCGAGTAGAATCTCGTTGTTCACAGCTGGGGTGCGTGTGTCATGGGATGTTCCCAGCCCTCCACCCCGAGAAGAGGAGGTTCGTGATGGAGGTGGCAGAATTCGTTCTGCGCTGGTTCCACTTCTTGGCGGGCATTACCTGGATCGGGGTGCTCTACTACTTCAACTTCATTCAGACGCCATTCTTTGGCACTGAGCTGGGTGCTACGGCAAAGGGCGCGATGACCCGCGAACTCGTGCCAAACGCACTGTGGTGGTTCCGTTGGGGCGCGATGTTCACTTTCCTCACCGGCTGGTTGATCGTGGCCATGAAGCTTCACGGCGGCGTGCCCCTGACGTCCGGCTACTTCACGCGCATTCTGACCGGCGGTGCGATGGGCACGCTGATGTGGGCGAATGTCTGGTTCGTCATCTGGCCCGCGCAGAAAATCGTGATCGAGAATGCCAACAAGGTTGCGGGTGGCGCCGAGCCCAATCCGGCGGCCGCGGCGGCGGGCGGAAAAGCCGGCATGGCCTCGCGCACCAACACGCTCTTTTCGATCCCGATGCTCTTCTTCATGGCGGCAGCGAGCCACCTGCCTTCGCTGGCCCGCGGTGCCGATGTCGGCGACGGCGTGCAGACCTACTGGATCGCCGCGCTCATCGTGATCGCGCTGGTCGAGATCAACGGTCTGATCGGTCCCGGTGCCGCCAGCCAGAAGCCGCTCACGACGGTGTCGGGCACCATCCACGCCGGTGTCGTCCTCACCGCGGTGTTGATGCTTGCGCAGATGTTCCTGATCTGACCCGAGTCTTTCGCTTCGCACGAAACCGGGTGCGTGTCCTGGCGGGCGCGCACCCGGTTTTCGCTTGGTGTCAGCGCTCGACTGATGCCAGGTAGGCAGACAGGTCGGGAATCACCGGCTCGAGGTAGGGAAGCGCCACCATCTGCCTGGTGTTGCGCTTGGGCGTGTAGCCGGGCGGGTATTCGCCGCGCAACACGCGGGCTCGAAGCAACTCCTCGGAAGCGTCGGCGATGGCGGGTCCGGTCACGCCGTCCCGGTTCGGGTTGCTGCCGTGGCATGTGGCACAGACGTTGCGGTAGACCCGCTCGCCGCGCATCTCAGTGGTCTCGACCTTGGTGTCGTCGCTGCAGGCCGCAGCCAGCAGCGTTGCGGCGAGTGCGGCTACCAGCGTTGGATTGGCTCCGAAGAGCGCGTGGGCTCGAGGTGTCATGGGAGCTGCAGAGTAGCGTGGGCGCTGTTACTGTCGTCACTCGATGTCTGCCAGGCGCACGCTCTGGACCCGAGCTACGGCGCTGACGTTGCCGCGCCTGTTACTGGTGCCGCCATTCGGCTGGGCGATCGTGTCAGAACGAGCGGAGTTCGCGGCGGTGATTTTCTGGCTGGCCGTCGGCAGCGACTTTGCTGATGGTTGGGTGGCGCGGCGCTACGGCGAGGCGACCCCCCTCGGCGGCGCGATCGATCACGCGGCCGACGCCACCTTTGTCAGCGTGGGTTGTTGCGCTCTCGCGAGCGGCGGGGTGTTGCCCGCCGCGCTGGCGCCCCTGATCGTTCTGGCGTTCGTGCAGTACGCCGCCGATTCCAGGGCCTTCGCGGCACAGGGTCTGCGGCCGAGCAGGCTCGGTCGCTGGAATGGCATCGCCTATTACGCGATCGTGGCGGTGCCGATCATGCGCGACACGTTGGGGCTCGGCTGGCCCGGGCCCGGGCTCGTGCTGGCCCTCGGCTGGCTGCTCGTCGTGGCGACGTTGCTCTCGATGCTCGACCGCTTCAGGTGGCTCGTGCGGGGCCGAAGAGCTCGCGATTCGCGCGCCTGAGAAAGAGCAACCCGATGGCTGCGTTGAAGAAGATGAAGAAGTTGTGTTGCACCAGGCCGAAGGCCGTGGCCTGCCCGGGATTCTCAGCGTAGATGAACGACCAGAGCGCGATGGCGACGGCCCGGAAGGGTCCCGGTACCGCAGCGCCGAAGAAGATGACCGGCAGGTAGCCCAGCATGTCGAGCCACTGGGCTTCGAGTCCGAAAAGCCGCAGGGACAGGGTATAGACGCCGACGGCCGCCAGCAGCGCCGGCGAGCGCAGCGCGATTACGACGAGGTACTGCCACCAGCGTGCCTGGCGGAAGGCGTGCAGGATCTGCCGGTCGCGCAGGCCGTGGCCGGGTGCGATGGTGCCGCCGAAGTAGAGCACCCAGAGCGCGAAGAACGCGCACGCGCCGCCGGCCACCCAGGGAATCCAGGCGAAAATCTCCGGCAGCTGGTCGCCGCGCAGGGCGTAGCCCACGTTCGCCCAGAAGAGCAGGTAGAAGAATTCGCAGAACATGATGAAGAGCATGCTCGAACCCACCTGCCAGCCCGGTACGCCGTCGCGGCGGTTCAGGTAGACGGCCATTACGCCCTTGCCGACCTGTTCGTTCAGGATCGAAATGATGTAGGCGCTGCCGCGAATCGGCAGGATGTCCGCGTACGGCACTCTTGCGTTGAACCAGTTGACGATGCGCCAGACGACGAGCGAATCCACCAGGAAAAAGAACGCCGAGTAGGGGATCATCAGCACCAGCCAGCTCACCCACGAGACGTCCGCAAAGACACCCAGCAGGAAGGGGATGGCACCCTGGCCCTGTCGCACGGCCTGTGCGTCGATCTGCAAGTAGAGATAGGTGAAGCAGGCGAGAGTGATCGCCCAGGGCAACAGCCTCTGTAGCGGACCGGCTTTCCTGGCTTCGTTGGGCCGCCCCTCGCTTCGAGCTTCGTCTGCGGAGTGTCGAGGTGATTCGTCGGGGTTCATTGCGAGGACTCCCTTGGGATGCAGCGGCGCAGCGTCTCGTCGAGGGTGGTGAGCTCGATGCCGAGCCTTGTGCAGGCCGGGCGTACGTCGACGCTGTCGTCGTGGTCGAGCACGCCGAGCATCGCGCGGGTGAGCGGTGGATCGGACAGAAGTCTCTCGAAGAGCCATGCCGCCGCCCGGTTAAAAAAGAAAGGGACGGGCAGGATCTTTGGCATTGTGCCGTCGACTACGGCGACGGCGCGCGCGAGGAGGGCGCGGCGAGAGAGGCTCTCGGGTCCGGCCAGATCGAGGGCGACAGCGTCGAGTCCCTCTCGCGTGATCCCCGCGACGATGGCATCGACCACGTCCCCGGCGTAGATCGGCTGCTCGAGGCTCGCGCCGCCGCGCACCAGTGCGGCAAAGGGCGCACCCGCCTGCCCGGCCAGGGCGCGCGAAGCGAAGTCGCCTTCGCCCAGCACCATCGGCACCCGCAACACGAGCAGCGGTGTCCTGGCGTCGCGGAGGATCGTCTCGCTGCGTCCCTTCGAGGCGAGGCAGGCGTTGCTCGAAGCCGGGCGCGAGCCCAGGATGCTGAGCAGCACGACCCGCGCGAGACCGGCAGCGTCGGCCGCTTCTGCCAGCGCTGCCGCGGAGTCTTCGTGAGCGGCGGTGTAGCTGCTGTTCGAGCCTTCCTTCAGGATGCCGACGAGATGGGCTGCGTGGCTGCAACCGCGTGCCGCCGTCCCCAGTGCCGCCGCGTCGCCGTATTCGAGCACTGCGATGCGTGGTGCTGGCGTGAGCGCGAGGGCTTCGATCTGGGCACGGGCGCGCTCCGAGCGCACCACTGCGACGAGCTCGCGCTCGCCGACCAGGCGACGCAGCAAGCGCCGGCCGAGGTGGCCGTTGGCCCCCGTGACGAGTACCGGTCCGTTCTGCTCGGTCAAGCGGGCTCCTGGCGCGGGCGTCGCAGCATATCACGCGCTTCGGTTTGACTTCGTGCTTCCGGATGGCTTCCATGGATGAGATGCGACGTGGTGTGCTCCTGTTTTCAGCTGTGGCCCTCGTGATCTTCTTGGCCGGCTCGCTGCAGCTGGCGCGGCTCGAGAACGGCGGGCCCGCGCATGCCGACTTGATGTTGGCGGGGGGGATCCCGGCCACGGTGTTTCTGCCCATCGAGGGCGGTCGCGAGGCGGCCCGCCGGCACTTCCTGGAGCCGCCGCCCCGAGCAGCTCGGCCGCCGGCAGTGGTGGCGATGCACGGATTTGCTGGCGACCGCGCGTCCCTGAGCGGGCTGTGCCGGGGCTTGGCCAGGTCGGGTTACGCGGTGCTTGCCTTCGACGCGATGGGTCACGGTGGAAATCGCAATCCCTTCAACCGAGGCGCTGCGACGGCTGATGACTTTGCGGAGGAGTTCGCCGCGGCGGTCGACTTTCTGCGCACGTGGCCCTTCGTCGACGGCGAGCACATTGCCGTGCTCGGGCACTCGATGGGCGCGAGCGCCGCTCTCGACTACGCCAGCCGCGATGCTGGCATCGATGCAGCGGTGCTGATCTCCGGCGGCGCGCGAGTCGAGGGGCCCTACCGGCCGGCGAATGCGCTCTTCCTCTACGCCTCCGGCGATCCTCGACGCATCCGCGAGCGCTCGGCGGCGACCGCGGCGCGTCTGGCGGGGGTCGAGGAGCTGGCCGAGGGCACGACTCACGGCGATCCCGCGCTGCGAAATGCCGTGCGCCTCGTGTCGGTGCGCGGTGCCGACCACCAGGGCGTCGTGTGGATGGAGAAGACGCTGGCCGAGACACTGGGATGGCTCGACGCCTCCTTTGCTGTCGAGGTGACGCGCGGCGCCGTTCCGGGCGATCCGCGCGTTGGCGTTGCGTTGTTGTTGGCGTTGGCGTTCGCGGGCCTGCTGCCCGGCCTGGGCTTCGTGGTGGCGGCGCTGGTGCCGCGTACGGCGCCGCTCCCCAGCGAGAATCGCGGTCTCGCACTCGTCGGGGTGGCGCTTGCCTGCGCCGCCATTTCCCCGTTGCTCGCGGTCAGCACTCCGGCCCCCATCCTCTCGGCGGAAGTCGTCGATCGCCTGGTTCCGCACTTTGCGCTG
>JAFDDG010000099.1 GCA_019310965.1 Deltaproteobacteria bacterium | reverse complement strand
GAATCGACGTTTCGCTCTTCCGACATCGCGTCCCCACTCAGTCTTGCGCGGCGGGTCGTTTCGCGCCGATGGCTCATGTTAGCCTCGCTGACCCTCCGCGGAACTCGCCCATCGAAGCGTCGCCTCTCGGTCCGGAGCACCGCTCCCAGTCCCTCCGCGGCGCATGGCCGAGAAACACTTCGATCTCGCCATCGTTGGCAGCGAGTACATCGAGGTGACGCGCAACGGCGTGGCCACGGCGAACCGGCTGGCCCACGCCGTGCTGGGGCGCTCCCTGGCCTCGGTGCCGCCGCAGACGCGGCGCCGCCTGGGGCTGCTGCTCGAGATGGTGAGCGACAAGGCCCTGGCCCAGGGGATCGACCGCAGCGAGGCGCACTTCACGCGGCGCGAGGTGCGCGAACGCCTGGGCTGGGGACCGGCGCAGCGACGGTGCACCTGCGGCGACTCGAAAACCTGGCGTAACGCGTGGTCGACCCGGGCGGGAGCCCGCGGGTCTACGAGCTGCTCTACACCAGCAAGATCGAGGACGACACGCTCCACCTGCCCGGGCTCGTCGAGGCCAACGCCTTGGTCGAGCCCCGCGATGCACAAGCGGGCCACGAAGGCGATGCGCGTCGGCAGAGGCTCGTCGCGGATCGCGCCAAAGCTTTTCGAGACCCCGACCTCCCCGTCCTCGATCATGACGCAGGCCGTTGTGAACCAGGTCATCGAGACGATGAGCACGGCCGCGCTACGAAGTGCCTCGGTGGAGGGCCATCCCGCAGATCGAGACTGCGGCGTCCCTCACGGCTCGGATTGGGCAGAGATCGGGGGTGCTAGTGTCACGTGGCTTCGCGAGCGCGGGTCAGTGGGTGCTCGACGTGCTCACGGGAGACGGGAGAGCGGTTCATGGCGCAGGGTCGGTGTCTCCGAACACCAATCACGGGCGTCGAGATGCTACGGTGGCGTTCTGTCCAGACTGTGGCGAAGTGGTCAATCCAGGGATCGCTCCGAGACGCTGCAGGGAAGAGAGCCACGCGAAGCGACGACGGGGAAGAAGCCACTATTGCGTGGATTGTGGGGAGCAGCTGATTCATGATAGGTGGCGAATCCCCAGGTGCTAAACGAACACCGACGCCGTCACGGCGCCCATTCGCGCAAACCTGAAGCAGCGGAGCGGGGTGATTCGATCTCCGGTGCGGGTGTGAACGCCTGCCACCACTCCACCGAGAAGAGCTTCCGCAGTGCATGCTTCCGGTCCCACCCGTGGGGCCTCCGACTCGGACGCGCAGATCGACCCCTCCGCCCTCTCGTGCCCCCGTGGTCGCATGCATCGCCGCGGAAGGGACGGACCCGGTCCGGCGGCGCCGAAGGGATACGACCACAACGGGTGGCGAAAGCCCTGCTCGGGGCAAGCGGCGTGAGCGCCTCGCTGCGGCTCGTTGAGTGCGCGAAGTCGTGAAGGAGGTGGCCGCGAGCCGGCTCGGATCTCGAAGGAAGACGGCACGGAACCGGATGCAGGCGTCGACGACGCAGAGCGCGAACCGGGAGCTTCACCATCGGGCGAATCAGTGCCGATGCCACGAGCCGGCGCGAGGGCATTTCTGGCACCCGGTCACTCTGCGTTGCACCAACGGGTCCTGCACGCGAACCTGGGACGGACAGCAGGTGAGCCCCACCGATTGCGAGCACCCGAGAAGCGCACCCTGGGAGGGCATCTCGGACGCATCCGGTACCGGCTCCGAGCGTAACGCGAGGCCACGCGAACGGCAGCGCGTGCAAGGGGACGGTTGAATGGAGCGATATCCGAACCGCGAGAGCGTGCTCCGGCTCTTACCCGAGGGTCACCTGGGCACGGACAAGGTTCGCATCTCGGAGCGGCCGTCGACCGGGGAACGAGTCCGCACTTGCCTTAGCATTTCCCAACGATGACGCGACCTCGCGATCTCGTCATGGGAGGCCTGGGCGTCACAAGATCGTAGGTCCTCGGCTATTCTCGTGTTTTCGCGGCCGAAAGGTCAACCGCCGCATTTCTCTTAGGAGTCCGACGACTTGAGTTCGCGAGCCAGGGTCACCGCGCCGGGGTCCCGGACGCCGCTAGGTAGGCAGGGCGATCTGGGGCAGCGAGGTGAGGTCACTCTGGGGTCACTTCGCACCAAACGACCCCAATCGGACCTGCATCTCGGCAGCCGAGCGCGTATCTCATTGGTTCTTAGGCCGTTTTAGACCGTGGGAGCGCCTACATGAACTGAGCGGCGGGGCTTCTGCCGTTGCGCGCGGGGCTCTGGTTCCCGCTGCGATGGCCGACCACCCGGGCTGGCCCGGCACCGCCTACTCTGCCAGAAATGCCTCGACCCGCTCGGCGATCTCGTCGCGCGCTTCGGCGTCGACCCAGATCGCCTCCGGCACCTTGCGCAGCCAGGTGCGCTGGCGGCGCGCGTAGCGGCGCGTGTCGCGTCGCATGGCCTCGAGCGCATTGGTCAGCGTGTCCGCGCCAGCCACCACGGGCTGCATGTGCCGGTAGCCGATGGCCTGTAGCGGGCGCAGCTGGAAGCCGTAGCCGAGGGCGACGAGGTGCCGCACCTCGCGCAGCAGGCCGGCATCGAGCATCTGCTGGCAGCGCGCGTCGATCCGGCGGTTGAGCGCCGCCCGCTCGAGATCCAGGGCCAGGTGGAGCACGCGGTAGCGCTGGTCGCCGAAGCCGTGCGCCTCGCGTCGCTGGGAGGCGGTGAGCCCGCCGCTCTCGAAGAGCTCCAGGGCGCGCAGGACCCGTTTGGCGTCGTGAGGATGGATCCTACGCGCGCTCTCCGGGTCGATGGCCGCAAGGCGACGGTGCAGCCGTCCCGCATCGCCGGAGGCCTCGGCTGCCGCTTGCTCCCGTTCCAGCTCCCCACGCACCTCGTGATCGACGTTTCCCGCCTCGACCAGGCCCTTCAGGAACGCCTTGATGTAGAGCCCCGTGCCGCCGACCAGCACGACCAGGCGCCCGGCTGCGTGAATGCCGGCTGCGGCCGCATGCGCGTCGACGGCGTAGCGCCCCGCGCTATAGGGAACCTTGGGCGTCACCACATCGATCAGGTGATGCGGCACCTGTGCGCGCTCTTCCAACGTGGGCTTGGCGGTTCCGATGTCCATGTGCCGGAACACCTGCATGGAGTCGGCGTTCACGATCTCGCCATCGAAGCGCTTGGCCAATGCGATGGCGAGCGCGGTCTTGCCGGTCGCCGTGGGACCGGTGACGACCACGACGGGAGGGAGCTCAGCGGCTGTCGGCATGGCGGCCGAGCTTACCGTCTCCCGAAGCGGCGCTCGATCTCTGCCAGATCGAAAGGCACGGCCACCGGACGGCCGTGGGGGCAGGTGGGTGCCCACGGGATCGCGTCGAGAGCGTCGAGCAGAGCGCGCTGCTCGCGCTGCTCGAGGGCGTCGCCCTTGCGCCTGGCGCTGTGGCAGGCGAGCTGGGCGAACAGCCGGTCCGCCGCCTCCAGACTGCGAGACTCGGGGCGCAACGCCTCCGGGGCGTCGCCGCTCGCGACGAGCTCGTCGGCGAGATCGCGCACCAGGGCGGCCGGGTCGCGCTCGGACAGCAGCGCGGGCACGGCCCGCACCGCCAGCGTGGCTTCGCCAAAGGCGTCGACCTCGAAACCCAATTGGGCCAGCTCTTCCTGCGCTTCGAGCAACGCGCGCTGCCGCGCCGGATCGAGCGACAGCATCAGCGGAGTCAGCAGCCCTTGACTCTCGACGCTGCCCCCGTGCCATTCCGCGCGCAAGCGCTCGTACAGCACCCTCTCGTGAGCGGCATGTTGATCCACCAGCAGCAGGCGATCCTTGCCCTCGAGCACCAGATACGTAGCGAGCAGCTGTCCCAACAGCTGGAGATCGCCAAAACGCAGGCGCGCGGCGGGCTCGGGAGTCTCGGCCACGGAGAGGCCCGGCAGCGGCGCCGCCGTCGGTCCCGCGGAGCGCTCGCCGGCCAGCACCCAGTCGCCTCGACCCTGCGCGGGGACGCTGCGCGGAGCCGCGCGATCGCCGTACGCCCCCACCGCTGCCGTACCCGTGGACGGCAGGTCGCGGGCGGCGCCCTCCCCTACCCAGCGGCGCGTGCTCACCGCAGCGCGCACGCCGTGGCGTACCAGGCTGTGGATCGCGCGCGGCTCGGCGAAGCGCACTTCCCACTTGGCCGGATGCACGTTGACGTCGACGGCGTCGAGCGGAAGCGTCACAAACAACACCGCGGAGGGAAAGCGCCCCCGCGGCAGCCAGTCGCGATACACGTCGACCAGCGCGTGCTGGAGCGTGCGGTCGCGAATCGGCCGGCCGTTCACGAAGAGATAGACGCCACCCAGCGTCGGACGGTGCGCGTCCGGACGCGAGGTGAAGCCCTCGAGCATCAGCGGGCCTTCGGAGTGCTCCACCCGCAGCAGCGCAGCGGCGGCCTCTTCGCCGAGCACCGCCGCGACGCGATCGAGCCCGTCGTCGGTCGCCGGCCAGACCTGCGCGCGGCGCTCGTCCCGCTGGATCTCGAAGTGCACCCCGGGCAGCGCCAGCGCCGCCCGAGCCAGCCAGTCCGACACATGCCCCCACTCGGTGCTGGGCTTCTTCAGGAACTTGCGCCGGGCCGGTACGCTGCCGAAGAGATCTGCCACCTCGATGCGAGTGCCCACGGGGCCTCCGGCGGCCCCGCTGTGCACCAAGCGACCCTGCTCGACGCGGATTTCGTGACCGACGGCCGCGCCCTGCGGACGCGTGCGCAGCAGCAGGCTCGACACCGAGGCGATCGCAGGCAGCGCCTCCCCGCGGAAGCCGTAGGTGGCGATGCGCGACAGGTCCTCGACAGTGGCCAGCTTGCTAGTCGCGTGCCGCTCCAGAGCCCTTTGCGCATCCTCCGGCGTCATGCCGCAGCCGTCATCGGTGACCCCCACGAAATCGGCGCCGCCGGCGCGGATGTCGACCCGCAGCTGGCGCGCGCCGGCGTCGAGGGCGTTCTCGACCAGCTCCTTCACCACCGATGCCGGGCGCTCGACCACCTCGCCAGCGGCGATCTGGTCGATCAGGGCATCGGGCAGCGGATGCACGCAGGGCGTGACGATCTTCGACGGCATCGGACTCGGCAGGGACCCCCCCCAGGCAGTATCGTGCGGTGCCGCACAGCGTCAAGCGGCACGTATGGGCCCCGGAACCAGCAATTGCGTTGACAAGTCCCCCGCCCTACCAATAGTTTAGTGCTTCAATGACCGTTGGGAGAAGCGCCGTGAGCGATGGCGGGACCCCGCGTGAGGGGTTGTCGGTGGACATGAGTGCGCAAGTCGATCGCCCATCGGGCCGACGCCGCGGAGATCGCGTGGTCGGAGCCGGACGCCAGACCCAGGAAGTCGTCGACCAGGCGATGGCGGTGGCACGTTCAGATCGCCCGGTGCTGCTGGTCGGGCCCCAGGGTGCCGGCAAGGAGCATCTGTGTCGGGCGATCCACGATTGGAGCTCGCGCAAGGCACAGCCGTTTGTCGTCGTATCGTGCACAGCCGTCAATCCAGCTCTGCTCGGTCGCGAGATCCTCGGCTGCTCGGCATCCGCGCATCCGAACCTCTCCGAGGAATACGCCGGCGGGTTGGCGCGGGCGGCCGGCGGCGCACTGCTGATCGATGCGATCGACCAGCTGCCGCGCGTCGTGTGCGACGCCCTGATCAAGGCGATTACCGACGGCCGCTTCTCCCGCGAGGGGGACGGCGCGACGCAGCCACTGCGCGCGCGGATCCTGGCCACCGTGCTGAAGGCTCCAGAGCGTTCGCCCTTCGGAGACATGCCGCATCACGTGATTCGTCTGGGCCCGCTGTCCGAGCGCCGCGAAGACATCCTGGCGCTGGCGGCGCACTTCTTGCGCATCCATGCCGACGAGCTCGGGGTCCGCCCGGTGGGCTTCACCGCCGACGCGCGCAACGCCTTGATGAGCGAACCGTGGCCCGGCAACGTCCGCGAGCTCTCCGAACGCGTGCGCCAGGCGATTCGCCTCGCCGGCGACGGCGCGATCAGCGCCGAAGCGTTGCTGCTGGCCGGCGAGGGCGACGAGGTGCCTTCCTTCAAGGACGCCAAACGGGCCTTCGAAACGCGCTACGTCCGCGGCCTGCTGCGGCGCTGCGGCGGCAACATCAGCCGCGCCGCTCGACTCGCAAAGAAGGACCGCAAGGACTTCTACGACGTGATCCGGCGCACGGGCGTCGACCCGGCCGACTACCGCTAGCGGCGCCCGCCTCGGCGCGCCCAACCGCAGCGGTTGAACTACCCTGGGCCCATGCGCGTCGCGCTGGTGCAAATGTGCTCGACCGACGACCTGGCGGCCAACCTGAAGGCGGCCGCCGGCTTCGTGGACGAGGCCGCCGAACGCGGTGCTGCCTTCGTGCTGCTGCCCGAAATGTTCGCCTACCTGCGGCGCGAGGGGCAGGCGTTCCCTCACGCCCAGGGCCTCGACGGCGAGATCGTGACTTCGCTGCGAGAGTGGGCGCGGCGCCACCGCATACGGCTGCTGGGGGGCAGCTTCGCCGAACGCATCGACGGGGAGGAGCGCGTCTTCAACACCAGCGTGCTGATCGATCCGCAGGGTGAGGTCGAAGCCGTCTACCGCAAGATCCATCTCTTCGACGTGCAGCTCGGGCCCGGTGGCAATTTCCGCGAGTCGGCGTCGATCGCCCCGGGCAGCGATGTGGTGGTCGCGGAGACGCCGATCGGCGGGATCGGGCTGTCGGTGTGTTACGACCTGCGCTTCCCGGAGCTCTACCGGGAGATGGCTGCGCGAGCCGACGTCCGCTTCATCTGCGCGCCCTCGGCCTTCGCGCCGCAGACCGGCAAGGACCACTGGGAGGTGCTGCTGCGTGCGCGGGCCATCGAGAACCAGGCGTTCGTGCTGGCCCCGGCCCAGTGTGGCACCCACGGACCCAAGCGCTCGAGCCATGGGCGCTCGCTGGCGGTGGACCCCTGGGGCCTCGTGCTGGCCCAGGCGGGCGACGCGCCGGGGGTGGTGACGGCCGACTGTGACCGCGAGCTGCTGGAGCGGATTCGCGGCAAGATCCCCGCGTTGCAGCATCGCCGACTCTGATTCAGCCCGCGTTCTCCAGGGGCTTGCCCGGCTCTTCCAGAATCAGCTCGAATTGCGTCTGTCCGACTTCGAGGAAATCGCCCGGGTTCAATTCCCCGGAGCGCACGCGCTTGCCGTTGATCCTCGAGCCGTTGGTGGACTGCAGGTCCTCGAAGCCATAGGCGCCGGTCGCCTCGTCGTAGGCGAGGATGGCGTGCTCACGACTCACGTTCTCATCGAGCAGCGTGATGTCCGTGGTCGGGTTGCGGCCGATCAGGGTCTCCTCGCCCACCAACGGGTAGCGAGTGCCCTCGAACTGGCCGTTTCGGACCACGAGATATGCGAGCCGCGCCTCAGCCATGCTCCCCTCTGCGCTTTCCCCCCGAGGTAGGCTGACCGCTGCGGCCTCTAGAGCTATAAAATCGCAACGATCCCGCAATATTCGGCCGACTGTTGCGTCAAGCCCCGTGGCGCGAGTGCCGAACAGCAAGGGGCATAGGAGGAACCGCCATGATCGATCCGAGCTTGCAGCGCCGCGCGGGCGCCACGAGCCTCTCACTCTTCGCCCTCTTCGCCCTGGCATGCGCTTCGACCAGCCCCGCGCCGCCACCGCGCGACGCCAGCTTTTCGGAGTACCGCGTGGGTGCACCAGACCAGCTGATGATCGTGATCCTGCCGGATCCCAGCATCGAGCGCGTGGCCCGGGTGCGTCCGGACGGCATGATCTCGCTCGACCTGATCGGCGACGTGCCGGCGGCGGGCCGCACGGTAAACGAGATCGCGTCGGACATCCAAGCGCGCGTTTCCCGCTTCAAACGAGACCCCTCGGTCACCGTGCAGCTGCTGGATGCGCTCAGCACCGGCATCAGCGTGTTCGGCGAGGTGGGCCAGCCGAGCACCTTCCCGTTGGTGAAGCGCACGCGGGTGGCTGAAGCGCTCGCTCAGGTGGGCGGCCCGCGACCCTTCGCTCGCACATCGAAGATCCGCGTGATTCGCAGCGGCGGCGGCGAGACCGCCGTCTACCTGGTCAACCTCAACAAGATTCGTGCCGGAGATCTCAGCACGAACATCCAGCTCGTCAGCGGCGACATCATCTACGTGGAGCCGACGTTCATCGCAAAGTTCGGTTACGCGATGAACGCGTTGCTGTTCCCCTTCCAGCCCTTGCTCGGTTTCGGAACGTCGGTAGCCGGGAGCTTCGTCGGGAACTAGCGGTTCTCGCTTTCGGGGACGTTCCGACCGCTACTTCTTGAACAGTGCGTCGAGGGCAGCCTTCGCGTCGCCATCGGATTGCGCGGCGCGACCGGTCACGCCCTCGGCCGGGCGGAAGTACTCGCAGCGGTTGGCACGATCGCGCTGGCTCACCCGCTCGGCACTCGACTCGCGGCACTCGTTGTAGGCCGCGGGATCGTGGTGCGAGCAGTTGAGGCAGACGTGCAGATCAGCGTCGCAGGTCTCGCAACCATCGCGAAAGCCGACCCGCGCGCCGCTGGGCAGCTCGATCGAGGCATTGCAGCCGCTGCACCGCACACCACCACACTGCTCCAGCCAGCCAACTAGCGCAACGTGCGGAAGCGTTCAGCTGGCCCCGGCGGCGTCCGATACGATCGGGCATGGATTCAAGTCGCCGGGATGCCATCGGCTCGACCGACGTCGACACCCCCGAAGCCGCCGCGCAGCTCGATCGCTTCGTGCTGGACCTGGCGGAGCGCGTCGACCTGCTCCAGGACGCCGACACCGCCGGCGACCTCGACACGCTGGTCCGCCTCGCCTCGCAGCTGATCGACCAAGCGCGGGCCGTGGGCCACGAGGCGCTGGCCGGCGTGGCCACGCGCCTGGCGGAGGTGGCCCGGCAGGGCAAGGCCGAAGACGGGCACGCCGGGCTGGTCGAGCTCACCGAGCTGGCCCAACGCGTGCGCCGAGGTCACCGCGGCGCGATCTGAGCCCGCGCGTCAGACAAAGAACCAGAGATCCAGCACGCGCCCGCCCGCGCCCGTCCAGCGCCCGTCCGTCAGCCACACGAACAGAAAGATCGCGCCGTTCGAGCCCGCGTGGACCGTCACCATGGCGCCGAACTCGCGCCGGTAATAGAACCAGAGCTGCGTGCCGACGATCCAGGCGACCGCCACCGGCCACTCCCACGGCATGTGGCTCGCGGTGAAGAAGAGGACCACGATCCAGAAGCTGGTCCACGAGAAATGCGCCATCGGCACGTTGCGGAAATCGATCGGCTGATCGAAGACGTGTGCGAAGCGCATCAACCAGCTGCGCACGAACGCCTCTTCCACGAAGGGCGTGACGACGGCGTAGCCGAGCGCGCGGATCGCGAGGGTCAACCCCACGAGTCCCGTGCCCAGTTGGAAGCGGTCGAAGCCCTCCGCAGGATCGGGTTGGAGCAGCTCTGGCAGCACGCTCCAGAGCGGCGGCTCGTACTCCAGAGCAAAGAGATACGGCGCCATCCACACGACGGCACCCAATACGCCAACGGCGAGGTCGACCAGGAACCAGCCGATGCCGGGGCGGTAGCTGCGCAGCTCCGGGTATTCCCCGCGCCGGAAGAAGTACGCAAACAGCAGCCCGGGAACGGCGACCTTGATGGGGAGAAAAGCCGGCTGCCAGTTCTCGGGAAACTTCCCCGCGATCTCGCCCAGCACGAGAAAGCTCATGAGCGGCAGCCAATAAGGCCACCAGCCGTGTCCCCGGGTTGTCGCCATGGGCGCCTACGTTACCGCGCCGGCCGCCGCCAGCCCGTTCGCTGTCGGGAGCGCCACGCCTGCGAGCACCAGACTGCCGTGCCGCACAACGCGGCCACGCAGCTCTGCGACCCCGACGCCACTGAGCCGCGCCGAGAGCAGCCGGGCTGTGAATCGTTCGCGCGCGAGCTCGATCGAGATCTCGCGCGGCCCCGGCATGCGATCCGTGGCACCTGCCAGGCACTTGAGCACACTCTCCTTCGCGCACCAGACGAGCGTGGGCCAGTCCTGGGGGGCGTCTCCCGGCAACATTGTCCCGAGCACCTCGCGCTCCCGCTCGGTCGTCACTCGTTCGAGGATCGCCCACGTGACGCGCCCGGTGCGCTCCGCGTCGATCCCCAAGGCGCGAACGGTCTCGCACCGCGCCACGGCCGCCGCACAGTACCCGCGGCAGTGCGTGATCGAACCCGTCGCCCCGTCCGGCCAGGCCGGTGCGCGCAGCGCCGTGCGCGGGATGGGCCCAGCCGACAGCCCGAGCCGAGCCAGCGCCGCGCGCGCGCAGGCGCGCCCGACGGCGAACTCCCGCTGCCGCGACGCTGCGGCGTGTGCGATGGTGGACACCTCGCCCGGATGCAGCGCTGCGTCCCACAGCTCGGCCGCGTCGGCGCTCACCGCCACCACCCCGGGCGGAAACAGAGCCTCGAGCATGTCGGGCCGCATCCCGCAGGCCTCCCCTTGGGGGAAGGTATTCTCTACTCTAGCGACGCGCTGCCCCAGACGATGACGCTCTGTGGGAGCGAACCCAGGAGACCCCTTTGCAAGATCTGCGAAACAAGCGGGCACTCGTCACGGGCGGGGCCGGTTTTCTCGGTTCGCATCTGTGCGAGCGCCTTCTGGCCGACGGCCAGGAGGTCCTCTGCGTCGACAATTTCTTCACCGGCAACAAGCGCAACGTCCAGCACCTCGTGGCCGACACGAACTTCGAACTGCTGCGCCACGACGTCACGTTCTCGCTCTTCGTGGAGGTGGACGAGATCTACAACTTCGCCTGCCCGGCGTCTCCCGTGCAATACCAGCACGACCCGGTGCAGACGACGAAGACCAGCGTGCATGGGGCGATCAACATGCTCGGCCTCGCCAAGCGTCTCGACGCCCGGATCCTCCAGGCCTCGACCAGCGAGGTGTACGGCGATCCCCACGAGCACCCTCAGCGCGAGGAGTACTGGGGCCACGTGAACCCGGTGGGCATCCGTTCCTGCTACGACGAGGGCAAGCGCTGTGCCGAGACGCTCTTCTTCGACTACCACCGCCAGCACGGCCTTTCGATCAAGGTGGCGCGCATCTTCAACACCTACGGGCCGCGCATGGACCCGAACGATGGGCGCGTGGTCTCGAACTTCGTCGTCGCCGCGCTGCGTGGCGAGCCGCTCGTGCTCTACGGCGAGGGCAAGCAGACTCGGGCGTTCTGCTACGTGGACGATCTGATCGAGGGGACCGTACGCCTGATGCGCTCACCCTGCGAGGTGACCGGTCCGATCAATCTCGGCAACCCGGTCGAGGCCACGGTGGCGGAGCTGGCCGAGATCGTGCTCGAACTCACGGGCTCGAAATCCGAGCTGCAGGTGGCCGAGCTGCCCAGCGATGATCCGGTGCGGCGCTGCCCGGACACCCGCCGCGCGCGGGAAACCCTCGACTGGGAGCCGGCGACATCGCTGAAGGACGGGCTCGCGAAGACCATCTCCTACTTCGACGAGCTGTTGCAGCGCGGCGCGGCCTGACGCATCCGGTGCAGGCGCCCCCGGCGTGACCGAGCGCAGCCAGGCCGCGGCCGCCGCGTCACGCGGACGCTGGGTCGCCAGCGCCTGCTTGCTGGGACTGCTCGCACTCCTCATCCGCTTCGGGCTCACCCTGCCCGCCACGGCGGAGGTGCAGCTCAACGATTTCGCAGGCTACTGGGGCGCCGCCCGCGTGGTGGCGGAAGGCGCGCCAGAGCGACTCTACGACCCCGACCGCAAGTGGTTCACGAATCTTCCAGTGGTGGCCTGGGCGCTGGTACCGCTCGCTGCGCTCGACTACGACCGCGCCTGGCAGGTGTTCTGGGCGCTGCAGGTGGCGAGCCTCGCGGCGTGCTTCGGAGTCGTGCTGCTGCTCATCGCGCGCCACTTTCCACCGCTGACCGCTGCACGGGCACTGGCTGCGGGCTTGCTGCTGCTGTGTTTCGCACCGGTGATGCGCCGCTGTCTGACGCTTGGCCAGACGACGCCCTTCGTGGCGCTGCTGTTGGCGTTATTTCAGCTCGCGGTCCACGAAGGCTGGCGCAAGCTCGGTGGCGCACTGCTCGGACTGGCGTGCCTGATCAAGATCCCGCCGCTGCTGCTGGTGTTCGGCATGGGATTGCGGCGGCGGCTCGACGTGGCCGGTGCAGCGCTGGCAGTGGTGGGTCTGGGCGTCGCGCTCTCGGTGGCGGGCTTCGGCGGCGACCTGGTCGAACAGTACGCGCAGCGCGTGATCGTCGACAATCTGGGCCGCAGCGAGGCCGCTTTCAACAACCGCAGCCTGGACGGTGCTTTCATGCGCGCACTCACAGACCACAGCCTGCTGAGCTGGGACACGGTGCCGCGCCCGCTCGGGGTAACCCTGGCCGTTGGCAGCAGCGTGGCGGGCCTGCTCGCGCTGCTCTGGTGGCGCGGGGGGAGCACATGGGTCTGGCCGCGTCGCGCGCCGCAACTGGAGCCGCCCGAAGGGGACCCGTTCGATCTCGAGCTCGCGATCGGCGCCGCGCTGTCGGTGCTGGTGTTTCCGGTGGTCTGGATCCACTACTACCTGTTTCTGGCGGTGCCCTGCGCGGTGCTGCCATTCTGGTGGAGGGCACGGAGGCTGCCTCTGGGCGTCGTCAGCGCGTTGCTGCTGGCGGCCGGTCTCTGGCTCGCATCCGGCAGCGAGGTACACGGCAATCACACCGTCGGCCGTCATCAGCACGAGCCCGGCTTCCGCCACGAGCAGAACCTGCAGCCGCTCGGGGCCGTCCTGCTCGTCGTGGGCCTCGGCGCGCCGTTGGCTGCGATTGCCGGAGACCGCCGCCGGGATCGCTTGCGTTAGGCTCGCCCCGTGACCCGAGCGAAACCGCGGACGCTCGCCCTGCTCGCCGCGCTCGTCGCAGCGCACCTGCTGGCGACGGGCTGGCTCACGCCTCGCGGGCACCTGAACGTCGACGAATGCACCTACCACCTGACGGCAAGGGGCGCGGCTCAGGGCACCCTCGCCTTCTGGAACGGCTACGAGGAATTTCCGACGCGCGAGCTGGCGTGGGTGACCGTCGTGCCCCACGCAGGCGAGCTCTACCCGGTGACGCCGCCGTTCTACGCCGCGATTGCGTGGCCCTTCTACGCCGCCCTCGGCATCTCGGGCCTCTTCTGGCTGAACGCCCTGGCCGGCTTGGCGGTGCTGTGGCTGACCGGGCGCTTCGCGCAGCAGCTCTTCGGCGATGCGCAGCTCTCGCTCACGGCCGTACTGGTGCTCGCCGTGGCGACCTACTTCTGGGAGTACTCTCAGGGCATCTGGCCCCACGTAGTGGCGACGCTGGCGGTACTGGCAGCTGCCTGCGCGGGCTGGCACGCACTGCGCGCCGAGGGGGAGGCCGCCGCCTGGCGTGCCAGCGCGCTGGCCGGAATCGCGCTCGGCCTCGGCATGGGCGTGCGGCTCGACGTCGCGCTGGCCGCGCCGGCCGTGGCCCTGCCCTTTCTCTTCGTGGCTGGGAGACGGCGGCTCGCCATTCTCGGTGTCGCTCTCGGCTGCCTGCCGCTGTTGGCGCTCCTCGCGTTCATCAATCACTTGAAGTTCGGAATCGCCTCTCCGCTTTCCTACGGCCCGCGAGTCTCCGAGGCCGGGGAATGGACGCGTTACCTGCCGGTCGCAGCCCTCGGACTCTCCGTCGTCCTGGCCGGCTGGGCGCTCCAGCGGCCGGCGCTGGTGGCCCGGCTGCGCGCGCACCGGACGTCGGTGAGCGCGCTCCTGTTGGCGGGGCTGGTCGCCGGCATCGCTGTGCCCGAGGTTCGCGAGCTGCTCGTGCGCCTGCTGCGCGGTGTGGCCACGCTGCTCGTCGATCTGCGGGCACTCCGCGGGGACATCGTGCGGCCAGCGCTGAGCCGTTCGGCGGGCGATGGCCTGGTCTACTTCGGGCACCTGAAGAAGGCCTGGCTCCAGAGCCTTCCCTACCTCGTCGTGTTGATCGTGCCGCTGGCTGCCGCGCTGCGCGGCCACGCGGATCGCGGGAGGCTGGCGCTGCTGGCCCTGATGCCGGCCGCCTATCTGGCCGCCTTCGGCTATTTCGCCTGGGACGGCGGGATGTCGCTCAACCTGCGTTACCTCACACCGGCGCTCCCCGCGGTCGCGATCCTGACGGCGTGGACGTTGCGAGCGATCGAGATTCGGCGCCGTCCGGTCGCCCTCGGTGTGGGGGCGTGGACCGCCGCTGCACTCTTCTGGTGGCTCTCCCGCACGCGCAGCGCGTCGCCGGATGCAATGGAGCTGTTCGTGCTGGACCTGCCACTCGTGCTCGCCGGGTGCACCGCGCTGGCCGCGCTGTGGCGCGAGAACGCTGGCAGCGACCGTGCAAGCTCGGTCCTCGGCGCGTTGACCGCCGCCGGTCTGGCCTGGGCCGCGCTGGTCGCATTCGCCTACGACTACCCCGCGGCGCGCCGGCTGCGCGGGTACAACGCAGACCTCTCGCAGATTGCCGGCGAGCAGCTACGTCACGACTCGATTCTCTTCACCACCCACCCGGACCCGTTCTGCGGCCTGCTCGATGCGGACCGGGTGCGAGTCGCGTTGCCAGCACGGGACCGCTACCGAGAGTTCCGCGCACTCGTGGACTTCCACCTGGCACAGGAGCGCCCGGTCTACGGGGCGCTCCCTCCGGATGCGTGGCGCATGCTGAAGCGCAACGGACGGCTCGAGGGCCTCACCGTCGAGCTGCTCCACGAGCACCCGATCTTCGTATTCACGCGGTTGCGCAACTGAGTCAGGACTTCGGCGCGGAAGGTGCACGCTCGACCGCCTGCCCCAGGATCGCGTGACATTCCGGAAAGACGCCGTGCCGCGGCGGCGCATGGCGTGGCCGGGTCAGACCGCGCGCCATCAGCAGCACGGAGCCCCGCTGCACGAATTCCCAGCCCACCGACTGGAAGCCCGCGCCAACTGCCGCGGCCTGGGCCCTGTCCCGAAACGCCCAGACCTCGAGGCTACAGACCTGGATGCCGGCTCGGGTGTCGCGGGTGTAATGGCGGGCGCGCTGCGCCTGGACCCCCCATTCGCGGAAGTCCGGATCGCCTCTGGGATCGACCGGTAGCTCCTCGACCACGTCGAAGCCACCGCGCACGGAGCGGGCCGTTGGCAGGATGCGCAGGAGCTGCGCGTCCTGCCAAGGTGGCCCCGCCAGCGCCAACGGGGCGGCGAGGAGCGTGATCAGAACGAAAGGAGCTGCCGGTCGCACGCCGTGGCATCGGCGAGACGCGGACACCGCTTGACGCGCTGCGCCGGGTCTCTTGGGGCACCGATCTCTCTCGTCTAGGCTTGCCGACGAGCCGCCGATGAGGTCGGTGGAGGAAACATGCCCAGCCTATCGGTGATCATCCCGGTGTACAACGAAGCCACGACACTCGAGTTGTTGGTGGATCGCGTGCTGGCGAGTGCCGTCGATGACCTCGAGATCATCTGCGTCGACGACGGCTCGACCGATGGCACCCGGGAAGTGCTGCAGGAGCAGATCGCACCGAAGGGCATCCAGGTGATCCTGCACGAGCGCAACCAGGGCAAGGGCGCGGCCTTGCGCACCGGCTTCCAGGCCGCCAGGGGCGACCTGGTGATCGTCCAGGACGCCGACCTCGAGTACGACCCAGCGGATTACCCGAAGCTCATCGAGCCGATCCTGAGCGGCCGGGCCGACGTGGTTTTCGGGTCGCGCTTCGCCGGTGGCGAGCCGCACCGGGTGCTCTATTTCTGGCACTACCTGATGAACCGCGGGCTCACGCTGCTCTCCAACATGCTCACGAATCTGAATCTCACGGACATGGAGGTCTGCTACAAGGTCTTTCGGCGCGAGATTCTGGAGCAGATCGAGATCGAGGAAGATCGCTTCGGCTTCGAACCAGAGATCACCGCCAAGGTCGCGAAGCTCGGCTGCCGCATCTACGAGGTCGGCATCTCCTACAGCGGTCGCACCTACGAAGACGGCAAGAAGATCGGCTGGCGCGACGGCCTCGCCGCCCTGCGCTGCATCTTCAAGTACAACGTGCTGCGCTAGCGAGCTGAGGGGGCGGCGGCAACGCGCCCGCCGAGCGCCGCCTCGCGCAGCTCGCCGCGGAAGCGCGGATGCGCGATCTCGGCGAGCGCAGCGGCCCGCGCTGGGCCGGAGAGCCCGGCGAGACGGGCCGCGCCGAATTCGGTGACTACCACGTCGAGTTGATGGCGCGGGGTGGTCACGATCGATCCGGCGGGCAGCTCGGCAAGGATGCGCGAATGCATTTCACCGGCGCTCTCCGCCGTGGACGGCAGACACACGAGGGAGATGTCGCCGGCCTCGAACCCCCCGCCGGCGACGAAGTCCTCGTGGCCCCCGATGCCCGAGTACTGGGCGCCGCCCAGGGTGTCGGCCACGACCTGGCCGGCGAGATCGAGGGCGAGTGCGCCGTTGATCGTCACCATGTTGCGGTTGCGCGCGATGCGTGCCGGATCGTTCACGAGAGCCACCGGCAGGAAGCGCACCGCCTCCTGGGCATCGAGCCAGTCGTAGAGACGCCGACTGCCGAGCGCGAAGGTCGTGATGGAGACGCCGTCGTAGAGCCCCTTCTGATTGCTCACCTTGCCGGCGAGGTGCAGCTCCATCAGGCCCGTGCTGAACATCTCGCTGTGGATCCCATAGGAACCGCCGGAACCTTCGGCCAGCCTGTGAGCGACCTGGCTCGGAATCGCACCGATGCCGGTCTGCAGCGTCGCCGACTCGGGCACGAGTGCACACACGTGCTCCGCGATGGCCCGCTCTGCGGCATTCGGCGGTGCCTCGTCCAGGGCCAGCGGTTGCATCTCGCTCTCGATCCAAGCATCGACCTGGTCGACGTGGACGCTGTGGGTGTGCTCCGGAGGCAGGCCGAAGGTGCGCGGCAGATGCGGGCTGGTTTCGACCACCAGCAGCCGATCTGGATCTCGGCTCACGGCCTGGATTTCCTCGACCGTGGCACCGGCGTGGAGTGACAGGCTGATGTGCCCCTCGGCGTCCGGCGGCGCACCGGCCGTGGCCACCACCCGCGGTGCGAACTCGCGCGCGATGCGAGTAAAGCGCCGGAAATCGGCGGGGACGAATGCCACGCAATGGCCAGCCGCGCGCAAGCCGCGTTCGACCGGCCCGAAGAATCCGGAGAGCAGCTCCACGCCGGGCCTCGTGAAGACCGTGAAGAGATCCGTCAGCAGCCCGCCGAAGACCCGCAGCTCGCGGAAATCGTCGCGCTCGCCGAGGGCGTGGAGAAAAGTCTTCGGTTGGCCCGTGCCGAGCGGGATGACCAGACGGTCCCGGGAACCGACCAGCGCCGCGGCATCGGCCGCAGAGAGACGCGGCATCATCCACCTCGTCCTCCAGGTGCTAGCACGGGCGGCGAACGCGCGCTGCGGAGCAGAAGAGGCCCGACCGGAGCCGGGCAGCAGCTGGCTCGGGGGGCCGGGCTCTGGAGCTGCCCTGGGAAAGGCCGCAACGTGGCCGTTCGCGCCGCAACGCTCAGCGACGCGCCAGGTTCGCCTCAGGAAGGTAGTCGAGCGGGTCCTGCGCGACCCGGTCTCGCCGCACTTCGAAATGCAGGTGCGAGCCGCTGGCATTGCCCGTGCGCCCCACCGTCGCGATCAGATCGCCTTTCTCGACAAAGGCGCCTCTCGACACGTTGTTCCGCGTGTTGTGAGCGTAGACGCTCGAATAGCGCCCAGCGTGTTTCACGATCACCACCTTGCCGTAGTCACCGAGACGCCCCGAGTGGATCACGCGGCCGGCTTCAGCTGCGTGCACCTTCGTGCCCTTCTTGGCCGGGATGTCGATGCCTTCGTGGGAGCGGCCGCGCCGCCGGCCGAAGCCGGAGCTCACCTTTCCGCGCAGGGGCCAGACGAAGCGCAGGTCCGCCTCGCGCAGCGCCAACGCCCGGTCGCCAGGGCGCGACTTCGGCCGCGGCGAGCGGTCGCCGGGGGCCAGCTTCGCCTCGGGCTGCGGACGGTCGGCACCGGGAATGCGCAGGCGTTGCCCGACCCAAAGCTGCGTCACATCGCGGATGCCATTGGCCCGCCGGATCGACGCCACGTCCACCTGGTAATGGCGCGAAATGCGATAGAGATTCTCGCCCGGCTGCACCACGTGCACCGTGCCGCCTTCGGGCAGCGACGCGCAGGCGACCCCCAGCAGCGCAAGGCACGCGATCACGATGCCAGACCACCGCGCGCGCGGCGGCGCGGCGGCGGTTATGCGGCCCATCCGTGGGCCCCAACCAGATCGACGAAGCGACAGCGTCCGAGCCGCTCGCGTTCGAATTGCAGCGGGCCCGTGCAGCGCACGCGGTAGAGCGATTGCTCTTCGCGCGCACCGAACGGGCCGACCAGCCGCCCCCCAACGGCGAGCTGGTCGAGCAAGGGCTGGGGGATTTCGGGACCACCGGCGGTGACGATGATGGCATCGAAGGGAGCGTCGCTCGGGCGCCCCGCCGTACCGTCGCCCAGATGCACCACGACGTTGCTGACGCGCAGCCGGTCGAGGGACCGTCGCGCCTCGGCGGCCAGGCGCGGCAGGCGCTCGATGGAGACGACCCGGGATGCGAGCCGAGCCAGGATCGCCGCCTGATAACCGGAACCTGTCCCCACCTCCAGCACGCTCTCCGAGCCAGTGAGCTCGAGAGCGGCCGTCATGGCAGCCACCACTCCCGGCGCGGAGATGGTCTGCCCCCCCCCGATCGGCAGGGAGGTGTCCTCGTAGGCTCGCAGCTGGAGCGCCTCTGGAATGAGCTCATGCCGCGCCACGGCACGAAACGCATCCAGGACACGCCGGTCCGTGATTCCCTGGGCTCCGAGGCGCTCCAGCAGACGCTGGCGTGCGCGCACGAACCCCGACCCGCCGCTGCTGCGGGAACCGGTCATGCTCACCCCCAGCCGGCAGCTTAGGGCGAAAGCCCGCGAAATCGCAAGAGTAGGTGAAAGAGCCACCGCTCACCCCGCTGGTTTCGACGCTCCCGGCCGGGAAGGCATTCGGCCGCGCCCCTTCGAGCTGGAACCGCAGCATCTGCTGAGGTCAGCGAATCGCTTCGGCAACCGCTCGCCGCGCCTCGGGATCCCGGGCCAGGGCGAGACAAGTAAGCGCCAACGCTCGCGCGGCTTCGAGCATCCCGGCCTCACCGCGTGCAGACCCCGCTGCCGCCGCAAAGGCGCGGGTGTGAAGCTGCAGGCCTGCACCGATCGGAAAGTTCGGATGGATGGTGGGCGTCACCTGAGAGACGTGAGTGATGTCGCTCGAACCGATCCGCGCAGCCGGCGGGTGCGGTGTCTCTGCCAGTCCCAGGCTCTCGAGCTGCGCTCGGTAGACGGCGGCCAGTGGCAAGTTCGCGCGCAGCGGCGGTGAGGCATTGGGGTCCTCTTGAACCTCGAGCCGCGTGCCGGTGGCCGAGGCCGCCCCGCGCGCGCACTGCATCACCCGCTGGGTCGCTGCATCGAGCTCCGCTGCCTCCAGGGCACGCACCCAGAAGCGCGCGGCAGCGCGCTCGGGGATCACGTTCGGCGCGGCGCCGCCCTCGGATACGATGCCGTGCACGCGAACCTCGCGGGGCAGCTGCTGCCTCAGCAGACCGATGGCGACGAAGGTCGCGATCACGCCGTCGAGCGCGTTGACGCCGCGTTCCGGGTACGCGGCCGCGTGCGCCGCGCGGCCGTGAAAGATGAACTCGAACTTGCGCGTGCCGAGAAACAGCCGGTGGGCGCGGCGCATGTCCGACGCGTGGGCCATCAGCGCGGCTGCGCAGCTGTCGAAGACCCCCGCCTCGGCGAGCACGCGCTTGCCAACGCCCGTCTCTTCGGCAGGGCAGCCCACGACCCGCAGCGCCAGGTCGGCGGGCTCGAGTACCCGACGCAGGGCGCTGGCAGCCAGCAGGCTCGCCGGACCGGAGAGGCTGTGCCCGCAGGCGTGGCCGATCTCCGGCAGCGCGTCCATCTCGGCCAGTAGCGCCACGCGCAGCGGGGCGGTCTCGGCGCCCCGATCTGCCACGAATGCGGTTTCCAGGCCCGCCACCGGCCAGTCCACGTGAAAGCCGTCTGCCTCTAGAAGGGCTCGATAGCGGGCACTCGTCCCGGTCTCTTCGAGTGACAGCTCAGGGTGGCCGTGCATCCAGCGCGCCAGGTCGAGTGCCCGTTCGGCTCCCTCCTCGATGGCGTCCAGCAGCGCCCGCCGCTCCCGTGCCCGGCAGCCCGCGTCCATCCACCCTCTATCGACCGTGCGTGAGGTGGGCTGAATGTCGGCTCAGGTGCCGGCGCTGTCCGTGAGCAGGCTCCCGCAATCGTGGCAGAATTGAGCGCTGAGGTGATGGCCCTCGCTGAAGCACTCGTTGCAGACGCGGGTGTTTATCGGGTGCCGCTTAGCCTGGATCATCTCCGCCGAGACGATGCCGGTGGGGACGGCGATGATGCAGTAGCCCAGCAGCATGGCGAGGGCTGCCAGCATCTGCCCCGGGATGGTCTGCGGCGTGAGGTCGCCGTAGCCGACGGTGGTCATGGTGACGATCGCCCAGTAGACCGAGCGCGGAATGCTCGTGAAACCGTTCGCCGGGCCCTCCACCAAGTACATGGCCGAGCCCATGATCATCACCATCACGAGCACCGTGCCCATGAAGACGATCACCTTCGGGAGACTGGCGCGCACGGCCGTCACCAGCACGTTGGCCTCGGCCAGGTAGCGCACCAGCTTGAACACCCGAAAGAGCCGCAGCAGGCGCACCGTGCGGATCAACAGCAGCGACTCCGACCCCGGCAGCAGCAGGCTCGCGTAGGTGGGAAGGATGGCCAGCAGATCGACGATGCCGAGGAAGCTGCGGGCGTAGCGCGACGGCTTCGGCACGCAGAGCAGGCGCAGCACGTACTCGACGCTGAAGAGCAGCGTGATCGCCCACTCCGCCGCGGCGAGCAGCGAGCCGTAGCGTTGCGCGATGCTGGCCACGCTGTCGAGCATGACGAGCACGACGCTCAGCACGATCACCGCCAGCAGCGTGACGTCGAATCCCTTGCCGCCGGGAGTGTCGGCTTCGAAGATGACCTGGCGCAGCACTCCCCGCCACCCGGACGGGGGCTGTGGCTCGGGTTGCCCGGCGCCGAACGGACGCGCGTGATCTGCCACACGAGCATGGTAGGTTGTGCCACGGATGTTCGCCCTCGAGTTTTCCCGCGTGACGAAACGCTACGGTCGCCGGGAGGCGCTCCGGGAGGTCGACCTCCGCGTGCCCGAGGGCAGCGCCCTCGGCCTGCTCGGGCCGAACGGGGCGGGCAAGACCACGGCGTTGCGTCTACTGCTGGGCTTCACGCGGCCGACCGTCGGCGATGTGCGGTTGCGCGGCAGCAGCGCCGGCGAGCCGCGCTCTCGGGTCGGCGTCGGCTACCTGCCCGAGCGGCTCCAGCTGCCGGCGCGCATGACCGTGAAGGGCTTGTTGCGCCTGCATGGCCGCCTTGCCGGGCTTGCGGGTGGCGAGCTCGAGCGCGAGATCGCCGGCGCGCTCGAGAAGACCGGGCTCGCAGATCGGAGCCACGACCGACTGGGGAGCCTCTCCAAGGGCCTGCTCCAGCGCGCCGGCTTCGCCCAGGCCCTGCTCGGCCGGCCCGCGGTGCTGCTGCTCGACGAGCCCACGTCCGGACTCGATCCCCTCGGCATCCGCGACGCCCGGGACTGGATCCAGCAGGAGCGCGAGCGGGGTTGCACCGTGCTCGTCAGCTCGCATGTGCTCTCGGAAGTCGAGCGCATCTGTGACAGCGCGGCAATCCTTCACGAGGGGCGCATCGTGAAGCATGGACCGATCGATTCCCTCGCCGAGCCGGGCGAGAGCCTCGAAGATGCCTTCGTGCGGGCAGTGCGCGGCTGATGGTCGTCATGCGCTGGTTGGCGGCGGAGGCATTCTCCGACGCGATGCGACGCCGGATCGTGCCCGTGATCTGCGCCGTCGCGCTGCTCTCGCTGCTGGTCGTCGACAGCTGCACCGGCTGCGCACCGTCGGTTCGCGGCGCCAACGGTGAGGTGGTCGACCTGCCCCAGCTGGCGGGCTTCAGCGGGATGCTGATGTTGGGGACGTTGTCTCTATGGATCGCGATCCTGGCCGGCGTACTCGCCTCGGACCACCTGGCGGAGCCGCTGGCCGACGGCTCTGCAAATCTGTTGCTGGCGCGACCGGTCTCGCGCGCCCACTACGCGGTGGCGCGGCTGTTGGGAGCTTGGGGACTAGCGGCAATCACGGGCGCACTGCTGCTGCTGACCACCGTCTTGCTGCTGCAGGCTCGACAGGGCCTGGCCAGCGGGGTGGCGCTGCTTTCCGTGTGCCTCGTGCTGGTCAATGCCCTCACGGTCGCAGGCTTCGCCATGGCGCTCTCACTGGGCCTCGGACGCACGCTCGCCTCGCTCGCGGTTTTCGTCGGGGTGTGGGGCCTTGCAGGCCTCGAGGCGCTGCGGCTCTCGCCCCTCGAGATCGACCCCTGGGTACGAGTGCTGGCGGACGCCGCCCCGCCGCTGCTCGCGGGCGCCGTATGGGTGGCCGCAAGGGCCTTGGCGTGGTGCGCGGCGAGCACCGCCACGCTGGTCGTGGCGTTCCGACAGACCGAGCTCGGTCGCTAGAGACGCCTCACCGGACTGCCATCGCCGGGCGGCGGGTATCGCAGGCCGACAACGCCCACGCGGGCGCGGTGTCCCGCGCTCGGCGTGCCAGGCGGATTCGGAGAATCAGCTGCCGGTGCCGCGCAGCACCACCGGGATCGTCAGCAGAAGGATCTTGGTGTCGTTCCAGAGCGACCAGGAGTCGATGTACTGAAGGTCGAGCTTCACCCACTCGTCGAATTCGACTGCGTTGCGCCCGCTGACCTGCCAGAGGCAGGTCAGACCCGGCCGCATCGAGAGGCGACGCCGCTCG
>JAFDDG010000033.1 GCA_019310965.1 Deltaproteobacteria bacterium | reverse complement strand
GCCCTTCTGCGGCGACTGCACCCGCGCGCGCCTCACCATCGAAGGACGGCTCGTGACGTGCCTCTTCGCAGCCGGCGGGGTCGACCTGCGCGGTCCGTTGCGCGCAGGCGAGAGCGACGACCAGCTGCGCGAGCGCATCGCCGCCGTCTGGACGCAGCGCGGCGACCGCTACTCCGAGGAACGCGCGGCCCAGACCGATACAGCGGGCCGCACGCCGGAGCGGCCGCGGATCGAGATGTACCGGGTGGGCGGCTGAATTGGAGTGACTATTTGATCTTATTATGGGCTTTTCGATTCTTCGCGCTGCTTGGGGCGCTGGAGTCCGCCCAGCCCGTGAGCTGCCCGAGCTGTGCGCTGGCGAGTTGGCGAAGCTCGCACGCGATGCCATCGCGCTCGGCCTCGTCCTTCGCTGCTTCGAGGCGCGCCGCGAGCGCCTCGAGTGCCGCTGCCTCTTCCCGACCGCGCTCCTCGAGCCGCTCGGCCATCCGGTTCATGGCGCCCTTCAAGCCCTGCAGGTGGTCGTTCTTGCGCAGAGAGGCGCGCGCTCCGAAGCGGCCCTCGGCGAGATCTGCGAGTGTGGAGCCAAGGGAATGGGCCGCACCCGAAGAGCGGTGCGACTCGAGCAGCGCGAGCAACGCGACACCCGCGGCGATCACGGCGCCCATCCCGGCCATCATCTTGAGGTCGATGGCGGCCATCGCTCCGAGTTCGCGTGCGATGTCCGGGTCGAGACGCATCATCGCGTCGCGGATGCGGACGGTTTCGATGTGGACGGCAGCCAACACGCAGCCGAAGACGGTCATCAACAGCCCGGTCGGGATGGCAACTGCCCGCAGCTGAGACTGTGGGTCGACGATGAGCTGCCGGCGCCGTCCGAAGGGGGCCTTCAGTACGGACAACAACAGACCGCCGTGCTCCGGCCGGTTCTTCGTGGTGCTCTTGCTCATTGCTCTCCTCCTTGTCGGGCCCCGGCTGCGGAGGGGCCCCCGTCATCGTTTCGGTCGATCTGAGTCGCGGTATGCGTCGCGTAGGATCGTGGAGGCAGGTCGGCCACCTCGCCGGCCCCTGCCCGCTCGACCAGGTACTTCTGGAAGGCGTCGGCTTCCAGCGGCTTCCCGAACAGGTAACCCTGTACCTCGTCGCAGCCCTCTTCCCTCAGGAACGCCAGCGTGGCCTCCGTCTCCACGCCCTCTGCTACGACCTTGAGCCCGAGGCCGCGGGCCAGGGCTAGGACGGCGCGCACGATGGCCGCGTCGCCTCGATCTCGGTCCAGGCGCCCGATGAACAGCTTGTCGATCTTCAGCGTGTCGACCGGGAAGTGCCGCGCATAGCCTAGGGAGGCGTAGCCGGTGCCGAAGTCGTCGATTGCCAGGCCAACGCCCTGCTCTCGGATGCGGTGCAGCAGGCGCAGGGTCTCCTCGTCGGCGTCGATGAACATGCTCTCGGTGAGCTCGAGCTCGAGGGCGTGCGGGGGGATCTTGCTCGCCGCTAGCGCACTGTGCAGGGAGGACAGGAGGCGATCCTCGTCGAGCTGCGCGAACGAGAGGTTCACGTGTATCTGCACTGGGGGAAGGCCCTGATCGATCCAGCCGCTGAGATCCCCGCAGGCCCGGTGCAGTGCCCACTCGTCGAGCTGACCGATCAGCCCGACGTCTTCGGCCAGGGGGATGAATGTCTCGGGGCTCACGGGTCCGTCCGGACGGAGCCAGCGCATGAGCGCCTCGGCCGCGATCAGGTCGCCTGTCGCGGTCTCGATGATCGGCTGGTAGACGAGCCGGAGTTCTTCCCGCTCGACGGCCCGCCGGAGAGCGGATTCGAGAACCAGGTTCTGCTGGGCAGCGTCTCGCCCCTTAGCGGAGTAGAAGCGGAAGCGCCCGCGGCCGCTCGAGTGAGCCTGCCGGGCGGCGGCGGCGGCGTTTCGCATCAGCAGCTCAACGGTGTCGCCGTTCTCGGGCGAGATGGCGATGCCGGCGCTCGCTGCGGTGAACACTTCCTGGCTGTCGAGCAGCTCGAAGGGACGTGCCACCTCGGCGAGCAATCGCCGGGCCGTTTGGGCAGCGTCGTCGAGGCGGGCGAGACCGGCCAGCAGCACGGCGAACTCATCCTCGGCGATGCGGAAGACGTCGCCCCCCGGCAGGGTCTGGAGCAGGCGGCGTGAGACCTCCTTTACTAGCTGGTCCCCTGCAACGGGTCCCAATGTCTGCACGAAGCGCCTGGCCTCGTCGACGACCAGGATGCAGACACCGACGGCGGATTCCTTTCCGGACGCTCTGCGCAAGGCCTGGCCCAGGCGTTCGCGGAAGAGCTGGCGGTTGGGGAGTCCCGTGAGGGAGTCATACGACGCGAGAAGCCGACGCTTCTCGCGCTCGCGAAGATGGGAGAGCGCCGCTGCGGCCTCGTCAGCAAGCTGGCGCACGTAGGCGAGAGAACTCGCCTCGGGTGGTGCGGTCCCGCTGCGGCCGAGGGCCAGGATGCCCAGCAGGGTCTCGCCGACCCGCAACGGCAGCAGCGTGGCGTGGGTCGATCCCGCTCGGTGCAACTTCGCGAGTAGAGGGGTCCGCTCGTCGGCAAGTGCAACGTTCCGGGGCTCGTCTGCAAATTCCACGAGCGCAGCGTCGGCGGGGTCGAGCGCCTCGCGCGCCAGCGAGACCACGTCGTCGCATCCGTGGTGCGTGGCGAGCGTGCCGAGCTCCTGCGCGCTCCCGTTGTCCCGGGCTGTGGCACCAAAGGCGACCAGCGTGCAGGGTACGAGCGTTGGCGCATGGCGCACTAGCGTCTCGGCCACCGTGCGCTCGTCCGGTGCCGCCAGAATCTCGCGGTCGATGTCGAGGAGCTTGTCGAGCGAGCTGATGTGGGTCTCGAGGAACTCGGCCATCTCGTTGAACGACCGAGCCACCTCCTCGAACTCGTCGCGGCTCTCCACATGCACCCGTGCGGTCAGGTCGCGTTCGCGAATCCGCAGGGCGCCCTCGCGCAGCCGTTCGAGGGGCACCAGGCTGCGCCGGATCTGGAAGGTCGCCAGCAACGGCACCAACAGGAACACGAGCAGGACAGCCAGCACGAAGCCCTGGCGGAAGATGCGAAGCGGCGCGAGCGCCACGTCGCGAGGCTCGAGCAGGATCGTGGTCCACGGCCTGCTTCCGAAACTCGCCCCGAGGAATAGCGACCACGGCTTGGCCAAGTAGGCCTTGCCGCCGTGCGACCACTCGACGAGCTTGCGCGCGGAATCGTTGCCCAGCCAATCTCGTGGAGGCGGTGGCGCACCCTCGAGCGAGGTGGCCAGGAGTCCCCCGGCACCGATCACCAAGAAGTCGCCGTTGGTGGTGAGCGTGTTCTCGTGGGAGAGCGCGAAGAGCTCGCCCAGGTCGAGCTCGGCCACGAAGCGGACCCCGTCCCTCGGTCCCGAGGTCAGGATCACGCGAGCCTCCGCGTCGGATGCGGGTACGGCCAGCAGGCCCGGGTCCTCCAGCTCGGCCTCCGCAACACGGCGCAGCATCTCGGCGTCGGGCTCCCCGACGACAATCTGCGGCCGTTCTGCGGCGTCGACCCGCGCGACCCAGCGGAAGCCCGACCCGTCGGCCCCGGCCCCCGGCAGCCGGACGCTCAGCGCGAGGAGCCGTCGCGCGAGCTCCAGGCCGGTCGCGCGCGCGGCGCGGTGGAGACGTTCGTCAGTCTGTAGCAGGAGCTCGCTGCTGACCTGGAAGTAGGACGTCACCGCCAGGGCTCCGAGCGGCAGCAGGGCAGACAAGACGAAGACCGCGAAGAGCCTTCGCCCGAGCCGCGAGCTAAGGAACGCAGTCCTAGAAGGCTGCGGCACGGCCGAAGTACGAGCCGTCGCTCGCCCGGATGATGTCGTCGCGACTGGGCTTCGCCGTCAAGGGCATGACCGTCTTGCCGTCCGGACCGTTGCTCCAGAGGTCGTAGTCCGAGTTGATCGGAACCAGGAACTTGTCTTTGCGGAGCTTGCCTTTCTTCGCGCCCTCTACCCGGGTGTAGTTGTACGGTGCTCCCCAGGGGTCGGTCATGGCGGCGAGTTCGGGGGCGATGTCCACGAGGAAAAGAGGGAGCGTCCCGTGCTCAGCCCCGTGGATCTCGAGCGCGGCGGAGATGCTCTTGAGATGCACGATCACCTGGGCAACCTCGGCCCGCTCCTGAAAGTGCACGAACTGTGGGATCGAGATTGCAGCAAGCACGCCGAGCAGGGCCATCGTGAGCATCAGCTCGACCAGCGTGTAGCCGGTCCTTTCGCCTACTCTTCGACCGGTGTCCACTCTTCCGTCCTCGAGCCCAGCCGAATCCGGCGGGGGCTGGCGGAAACGAGATGAACGACTAGAACGTCGTCGTAGCCCCCGGTCTCCGAATATTGGAAGCGGTAGGCGGGCGGTCTGCCTCGGCCCTCTGGGACCCTCTCGATCTCTTCGATCGCATGGCGGGCCAGCGTCGTCCGACCCATGCCCCATACCAGCGTATCGGAGCGGATCTCGAGGTAGCGGTCGTCATAGCCCGGTGCGTCCGTCACCCACCTTGCGACGAGCTCCAGCGGCGCGCTCTCGAGCATCGCGGGTCCGCAGCCAACGATCAGCCAGAGCACCAAACCAGAGGCGCCCGCTCGCTTCAGTCGACGGGTTGTGCAGGCCCGGGGTTCGGGCATGTCGTTTCTCCTGCTGCCAGGTTGCTCAGAGGCGGTTGCCGACAGGGAGGTGCAGCTGCGTGAATCGACTCTCCGGGGCCCGAAGTTGAGGGCTCAATTCAGGCGCAGTCGATCAGTCCAGGTGACCAGAGTTGTGAGGTTTTTCGCGTGATGCGCTGACGGTTGGGCAGCCCGGGATCGGCAGCTTGGGATTCGGCCGCGATGGCGCGGAGGGCATCGAGGTCGTAGGCGGGCTAGCCCTCTTGGCAGCGGAGAACGGGCTGCGGATCATCGACGGTTCGGACTACACTTCCCGATAGCGCGGCGATCCTATGGATCGAAGGTTGTCCTCGGTTGATGAGCATGCGACTTGGCTGCATCGCTACCACCACGCACCAAGATCCGTAACATCCTGAAAAATAACGATAATTTCGGTTTTCTCTGCGATGTACCGAGTGGGCGGCTGATCCGTTCCCAGCTCGTGGATGAATCGAGGAGATGGGTGTGATGCAGCGTCGGCGCCTGGGAGCGGACGGACCGGAGATCTCCGCGCTCGGCTTCGGGCTGATGAGCCTGTCGAGCACCTATGGACCGAGCGAAGACGAAGAGTCGCTTCGCGCGATCCATCGCGCGTTGGATTGCGGCATCGACTTTCTCGATACGGCGGAGATCTACGGCGGCGGCCACAATGAACGGCTGCTGTCCGAGGTGCTGAAGGAGCGTCGGGACGAGGTGGTGCTGGCCACGAAGTTCGGTCTGCAACTCGCCGACGGGCGGTTGCAGGCCAACGGGCGCCCCGACAATGTGCGTCGCGCCATCGATGGCAGCCTCGAACGCCTGGGCGTCGATCACGTCGACCTCTACACCCTGCACCGCAAGGATCCCGACGTTCCGATCGAAGAGACGGTGGGCACGATGGGCGACCTCGTGCGCGCGGGGAAGGTGCGGCAGGTCGGGCTCTCGGCGATTGCACCGGATACGCTGCGCCGGGCGCAGACGGAGCACCCGATCGCAGCCGTCCAGTCCGAGTACTCGCTCTTTACGCGGACTCCCGAGGAGGGCGTGCTCGACGCCTGCGAAGAGCTGGGAGTGACGTTCGTGGCGTACAGCCCGCTGGGGCGCGGCATGCTGACCGGAGCGATCCGCAGCGGCGACGATCTCGCCGAGCAGGATCTGCGGCGCTCGACACCGCGCTTCCAGGGCGAGAGTCTCGAAGAAAACGTCGCGCTCGTCGAACGCGTCTGCGAGATCGCCGCCGAGAAGGGAGTCGAGCCCGGTCAATTGGCCCTCGCCTGGCTGCTGCACCGGCGGGGCTTCATCGTTCCGCTCTTCGGAACCCGCAAGCCCGAGCGCGTGGCGTCGAATGCCGAGGCTGCGAGCGTCTCCTTGCAGGCCGACGAGATGGCTCGCATCGAGGCGGCGGTGCCGCCCGGCGCGGTCCGCGGCGCGGCGCTCCCCGATTTCATGGAGTGCCTGAACGAAGGCTGATCGGCTGCCGTGCCACCGCTGGGTCGGCTGACGCGGTAGACTCGGCCTCCTGCCAGGAGGTGGCGAGATGAGGCGATTCGAGGGCAAGGTGGCGTTCGTCACCGGCGCAGCGGCGGGCATCGGGCGGGCGACGGCGGTGCGCCTCGCCAGCGAGGGGGCGGCGCTCACGATCGTGGACGTCGCCGAGGAGGGGCTCGAAGAGACGGCCAAGCTGTGTGCGGAGCAGGGTGCGAAGGTGGATCACCGCCTCTGCGACGTGTCCGACGAGGCGCAGATCCGGGCCAGCATCGATGCCTGCATCGAGCGCCACGGCCGCCTCGACGTGCTCTGCAACATCGCCGGCATCCTGCTGCTCGAGCACTTCGAGAAGATCCCGATCGCGAAGTTTCGCCGCCTGCTCGAAGTCAACCTCGTGGGAACCTTCGCCCTGTGTCAGGCGGCCATGCCACACCTGCTCGAGAGCGGCGGCAACATCGTCAACACGTCCTCGACGTCCGCCCTGGCGGGCATGCCGTACGGTGCGGCCTACGGCACCAGCAAGGGCGGCGTCAGCGCGCTCACGCGCACGCTGGCCGTCGAGTTCGGGGGCCGGGGGGTGCGCTGCAACGCCGTCAACCCCGGGTCGATCAGCACGGCCATGGGAAGCGGTGAACACCTGCCCGAAGGCAGCGACATGAAGTTGGTGATGCGCGCGATGCCTCTCGACAAGCCGCGTGGTCCCGAAGTGATCGCGGCGGTGGTCGCCATGCTGGCGAGCGAAGACGGCGCGCACATCAACGGCGAAGAGATTCGCGTCGACGGCGGCACGCTGGCATGACGCCGGAAGAGTCCTGCTCGATCATCGAGATCCAGCAGAAGATCTACCGCTACGGCTGGTGCGTCGACCACCGTGCCTTCGACGAGCTCGACGCCATCTTCACTGCGGACGCCATCGTCCACTACGACGTGCCCGGCGGTGTGAAGAAGCCCTGGCCCGAGATGAAGAAGTGGCTGCCGGGTGGGCTTCAGCTGTTTCGCGTGACGCAGCACAATATGTCGAACCCACTGGTCGATCTCGATGGCGACGCCGCGCGTTCGACCACCTACGGCCATCTGATCCACGTGCAGCACCACAAGGACGACAGCTCGAGTGTCTTCCGCCACCACGCCATCTATCGCGACGAGTGGAGGCGCGGGGCCGATGGCTGGCGCATCTGCGGCCGCACGCTCTCGAACCTCTACATGGACGGCCCGGTCTACGGCCCGGACCAGGTGCACACCTACCCGGAGCTCGTGCCCTACTGATTCTCGCGGCTAGTGGGAGGTCGCCGCCCGGATGGGCGCCGGCTTGGCGGCCTTCTTCTTCAGCTTGGGCTTCGGCTCCGCTGCCGCGGCGGCCCGCACGCTGTCGATTGCCTCCCGAATCTTCTCGACGAAGACGTCGGCATCCGGCACCAGCTCCGGATCGCTGTTGAAGCCCCAGCACACCTTGCCCGCGTAGCTCATCAGCGCGATGCCGAGGCCGAGGTTCTCGAGCAGCGGCACCTGCGGATAGATGGCCTTGAGGCGAGCGCCCTGACAGTAGAGCGACACCTGCGGCCCCGGCACGTTGGTGACGATGCTGTTGGTCTGGCCTCCCATCGATTGGGCGCCCAGTGACATCAGCACCGAAGGTGTCCACTCGGCCACCGCCATCATCGTCTCGACCCCGAGCGCCTGGCGGGTCTCCTTCAGGCGCTGGGTCTCGGCGTGGATCGCGGTCAGCTGCTCCTTGGGGGTCTTCTTGGCGATCGGCAGGTCCACCATCCAGGTGGACACGCGGTTGCCCATCTGGCCGCGGTCTTCTTCGGTTCGCACCGAGACCGGCGCCGACACGCGGAAGTTGATCTTGGTGGGGTCCACCGCGCGGTGGATCAGGTATTCCCGGACCGCGCTGGTCACGATGGTGAGGACCACGTCGTTGATGGTGCACCCCCAGGCGCGCCGGATCTCCTTGAGATCGTCGAGCGGCACCTCGAGCCAGTCGAATTTGCGGTGCGGGCCGACCTTGCCGTTGAGCGGCGTCTCGTCGGCGCCGCCGGCCATGCCGGCCAGCTCGAGCACGGCGCTGGCGCGGGTCGAGATCTCATCGCGCAGCTCCTCGAACTCGCGGCCGAGAGCGCCGAGGTTGGAGATCAGCTGGAAGGGCCGTTTGAAGCGTCGCACGAGCTCGTCGCGCAGCAGGTCCGAGCGGTGCGGCGCCGGCCGCGGCATGAACGCCGGGCGTTCGCCGGGCGGAGACGGCTCCGGAGACGTCGAGAGCAGCACGTGGGCCAGATCCGTGCCCGACGCGCCGTCGATCATGCAGTGGTGGATCTTGGTGATGAGCGCGAAGCTCTCGCCGTCGTCGAGGCCTTCCACCACCCAGGTTTCCCAGAGCGGGCGTTTGCGATCGAGCTGCTGTGCCATGATGCGCGCGGATAGCTTCTTGAGCTGCTCCGGCGTTCCGGGGCGCGGTAGCGCCGCGTGCCGCACGTGGTAATCGACGTCGAAGTGCGGGTCATCGACCCATACCGCATGGTTGTCGAGCGGAATCCAGTGCAGCCGTTGTCGGTAGCGCGGGATGCGGTGGAGCACGTCGACGATCGAGCGCTTGACCTGCTTGAAGTCGACGCCACCGTCTTCCCGGCGCAGTGGGCCGGCCTCGAAAACGAGCGTCGAGGCCACGTGCATGTGCACGTTGGGGGTCTCCATGATCAGGAAGCTGTTGTCCTGGAACGAGAGGCGTTCGTAGTTGTACCGGGCCATGCTGGAGGGTCCTATCGTTTGGGCACGCGTTGGCGTTTGGAAACGCGGGGGTTGCGAGCCCGGGTGGAGGAGCGTCGGCGCTCTGCCTTGGCTGCCTGGGGGTCGAGTGCAGCGCCGAGGATTTCGGCCGCCATCTGGAGTCGCTCTGCGAGCGGGTAGTCGTCCGCCATGATCCAGCTCACCAGCACCTCGACGTAGGCGCCTGCGACCATTTCGGCGAGTAGGCTGGTGGGAACGTCCGATCGCACATCGCCAGCGTCGACGCCGTCGCGCAAGAGTTGTTCCATGCAGGCGTGGAGTGTGGCGGTGTGGTTGTGGCTCTCATCGAGGCCGCTGCGGCGCGCCACGGTCTCGCGCAGCACCGCGCGGGAGAGATCGCGGCGCTCCGTGAGCCGCGCGGCCGAGCCGGCGAACAACTTGGCCAGCCGCCCAACGGTCGGCGCATCGAGCTCCCGGGCCGCGGCGATGTGCTCGATCAATGTCTTCGTCATGCCATCGCCGAGCGCGGCCATCAGGGCAGACTTCTCGGAGTAGTAGTTGAAGAAGGTGCCGCGGGAGACGTCGGCGTGCTCGGCGATCTCGTCGATGGTGGTGGCCTCGAAGCCCTGGCTGGTGAATAGGTGCGCCGCCGCACTCAGGATGCGTTGGCGCGTCTCGGCCTTCTTGCGCTCGCGGCGCCCGAGGGATTGCGCAGCCGGGGTATTTGCCGATGCCATTATTGAACCATGGTACAAAAAAGCATCCAAGTCAATAATTCAGGTTCAATCAAACCCTGCATCCCCGCGGGTGGGCTCCGGAGGGGTGGTATGGTGGGCGTTTCGCAGCCAGGAGACCCCGCCGTGCTTCCCGTCGACATGCCCACCGGGACCAAAGAGGTCGAGGAGCGCCATCGCTTCGACACGACCCGCCTGGTAGCGCTGCTCCGGCGCGAAATCGAGGAGTTCGACGGGGGCCTCGAGGTGCGCCAGTTCCGCGGCGGCCAGTCGAATCCGACCTACGAGCTCACGGATGGCACCCACCGCTGGGTGCTGCGCCGCAAGCCGCCGGGGGTGTTGCTGCCCTCCGCGCACGCGGTCGACCGCGAGTTTCGGGTGATCTCTGCCCTTCACGAAGTCGGCTTCCCGGTGCCCCGAGCGCGCCTGCTCTGTGAGGACGAGAGCGTCATCGGCACCATGTTCTTCGTGATGGATTACGTAGAGGGTCGCGTGCTGTGGGATGCGTCGCTCTCCGACTTCTCGCCCGGGGCCCGGGCCTCCTTCTACGAGTCCATCATCGACACGCTGGCCCGCCTGCATCGGGTCGACTACGAGGCCATCGGCCTCGGCGACTTCGGTCGACCCGGCAACTACTTTGCGCGGCAGGCGAGCCGCTGGACGAGGCAGTACCGCGCATCCGAGACTGTCACGATTCCCGAAATGGAGCGGCTCATCGAGTGGTTGCCGGCGAACATTCCCGACGATGCGTCGATCAGCATCGTGCACGGCGACTACGGGCTGAACAATCTGCTGGTGCACCCGACGCAGCCGCGGGTCGTGGCAGTGCTCGATTGGGAGCTCTCGACCATCGGGCATCCGCTCGGTGATCTCACGTACCAACTCTCGCAGCGGCGCATGCCGTCCAATGCGCTCCACGGGCTCGATGACGCCACGCTCGCCGCGCGCGGCATTCCGACGGAGGCGGAGTTCGTGGCTGCGTATTGCGAACGCACGGGCCGAGGCGGCGTCGCCAATCTCGACTTCTACCTGGCGTTCCACTGTTTTCGCAGCGCATCGATCATGCAGGGGATCGCCGGCCGGGTGAAGCAGGGCACCGCCGCTGGCGAACGCGCCGAGAACGTCGGGCAGCTCGTCCGGCCTCTCGCGGAGCAGGGGCTCGAGCTGGCGAGTCGCATGGGGGCTTGAGCCCGCGGTTCAGCGTCGGTAGTCGAGAGGCGGTGCGCGATCACCTAGCAATGGAGTGAAGATGTAGTTGGCGCCCCGAGCGGCTCGATGCTCGCCGCGCGCCGCTTCCAGCAGCGCGGGAGACTCGAACAGCTCCACCGCCGTCGCCGCCAGCACGCGTGCGGCAAAGTGCATGCCGGCCTCGCCGAAGGGCGAGCCGCTGGCGGCGGCCGACTGCCAGGTGTGTGCCACGGTGCCCGGGGGCCAGCTCGCGGCCAGCAGGCCCGTCGTCGGCACGGCCCAGCTGACGTCCCCGACGTCGGTGGAGGCCCTCCGCATACGAGGCTCGAAGCTCTCGACGCCGCTCGTCGCCGCGAGTGTCGGAGCGTCGGGTGGCAGCGATCTGGCCAGGGCCGCGGCGAAGTCCCGCATGCTGCGATCCCAGACCGGTCCGCCGACGGCGGCTGCATGGGCGTGCATGAGTCGGGCCAGGCTCTCGTTCGGCAGCAGGCTGTGGTTGCCGTGAATGACCTCGCTCGAGAGCGCGGTTCCGGTTCCGGCGGCCGCGCCGCGCGCGGCCTGCTCGACCCGCGCCCAGATCTCCTCGAGAGTTGCCGGGTCGGGATGACGCACGTAGTAGAAGACCTCGGCGTTCTCGGGTACGACGTTCGGAGCGCGGCCACCGTCGGTGATCACGTAGTGGATGCGGGTCGTCTCGGGCACGTGCTCGCGCAAGAGGTTCACCATGAAGTTCATGGCCTCCACCGCATCGAGCGCCGAGCGTCCGCGCTCCGGCGCTGCGGCCGCGTGTGACGCCACACCGCGGAAGCGGAACTTTGCCGATTTGTTCGCCAGGTTGCGGATCGGCGATGCATCGTTGTGGTCGCTGGGATGCCAGTGCAGCGCGGCGTCGACGTCGTCGAAGAGGCCCGCGCGCACCATGTAGACCTTGCCCGAGCCGCCTTCCTCGGCCGGCGTGCCGTAGACACGGAGCGTGCCCGGGGTCTTCGAACCCCGTAGCCAGTTTGCCGTGGCGACGGCAGCGGAGACGGATCCCCCGGCGAAGAGGTTGTGACCGCAGGCGTGTGCTGCGTCGCTGCCGCTGCGTTGTTCGCGTCGCGGTGCCGCGGTCTGCGAGATACCGGGCAGCGCGTCGAACTCCGCGAGGATGGCGACGACGGGGCTGCCGCTGCCGGCGCTGGCGATGAACGCGGTGGGCAGGCCCGCAATGCCGCTTTCGATGCGAAAGCCCGACGCGCGCAGCTCATCGCGCAGAAGTGCCGAGCTGCGCTCTTCCAGATAGCCGAGTTCGGCCCAATCCCAGACCTGCCTCGCGATGCGTGTGGCGCGCGTGTCTTCTGCAGCGACCAGCGCGAGGATGTCGTCGCTCGGGTGGGCCGCGCCGGCGAGGAGCGAGAGCCACAGGCACAGTGCGCCGGCTCGGGGGCGTCGCATGCTCGATCTAGTCCGAGACCTCGGCGTGCCCGTGTTCGCGCAGCGCCGTGCGGATCGCAGAGGCGGCGGCGTCCATGGCCGCGGGTGTCGGGTCGCTGTCGGCGCGTCCGAAATCGAGGTCCTGCATGCCGTCGATCGGTATCAGGTGCACGTGCACGTGCGGCACCTCGAGGCCCACGATCGAAGCGCCGACCTTTGTCGGCGCGAACGCCTGCTGGATCGCCTGGCCCACGGCGCGGCTCACGTCCATCACGCGCCGCGCCAGCTCCGGTGACATATCGATCCAATGATCGACCTCTTGCCGGGGCACCACCAGGGTGTGCCCCGGTCGGATCGGGTTGATGGTCAGAAAGGCCACGACGTGCTCGTCCTTCCAGACGAAGCGACCGGGCAGCTCGCCGCCGATGATCTTGGTGAAGATCGATGCCATGGAGTCCTCCGCAGGCAGGCGAGCCTACCACGCAGCGGCTTCCCCGCTGCACCTGACTCAGTGCCGGCGCGCCGGCCTAGACTGTGTGCGTCGTGGCAGAGGGGGCATGCATGCGGAGGCTTGGCTGGATCGCGCTGGCGCTGCTGGCGCCGTGCGCGCTGGCGCTCGGCTGGTTGCGCGCGAACCTCGAGGCACAGCTGAATCGCGTCGATCCGGTGCTGCTCCCGGAGACGAGTGCCGAGGCCGAGGCGCTGCACCGCAGAAGCTTCGTGGCGGACCTTCACGCGGATTCGCTCCTTTGGGGTCGCGACCTGCTGGCGCACGGCTCGGTCGGCCACGTGGACCTGCCGCGGCTGCAGGCAGGTGGCGTCGCCCTCCAGGTGTTCGGGGCGCCGACGCGCGTTCCGATCAACGTGGCCCTGGACGGCAATGCTGCCGACGCCCTGGATGTTCTGGGTGTAGGAGGCCTGTTGCTGGCGCCGCGCTTCGCACTGAGCGGGTTGCTCGGGCGGGCGCGCCGGCTCGCGTCGAATCTCGACGGCTTCGTCCAGCGCTCGGACGGCGCGCTGCGCTGGGTGCGCAACCGCGCCGATCTCGACGCGCTGGTGGCGGCGCGCCGCAGCGATGCCTCGCTGGTGGGGGTGCTCTACGCGCTCGAGGGCGCCCACGCGCTGGAGGGCGATCCGGCAAATCTGGCGCAGGCCTTCGACTTCGGTGTGCGCATGATCGGCCTCGCGCATTTCTACGACAACGCGTTCATCGGGTCGGCGCACGGGGTAGAGAAGGGCGGGCTCAGCGACCTCGGCCGCGAGCTACTTCGTGACATGGAAGCTCGGGGCGTCGTCGTCGATCTGGCCCACAGCTCGCCGCGCGGCATCCGCGACGTGCTCGCGCTCGCCCGCAAACCCCTGGTCGTCTCCCACGGCGGCGTGCGAGGTACTTGCGACAACCAGCGCAACCTCTCCGATGCGGAGGTTCGAGCCATTGCGGCGTCCGGTGGCGTGGTTGGCATCGGCTACTTCGAGTGGGCCATCTGCGGCACGGGTGTCGAGCAGGTCGTGGCCGCCATCGAGCACGTCATCGCCCTGGTCGGCGACGCGCACGTGGGGCTCGGCTCCGACTTCGACGGTGCCATCACCGCCGGTTTCGATACGAGCCGCCTGTCCGTCATCACCCAGGCCCTGCTCGATGCGGGTCATCGCCCGGAGCGCGTGCAGCGCGTGATCGGAGGCAACATCCTCCGCGTCCTGGGCGAGAGCCTCCCACCGACGAGCTGAGATGGGGGCGCAGCGCCCGGGAACAGGAAGGGGAAGCGGGAGGAAGAGCGGGGTGGGCGTCCCCCCTGGTCTGTTGGTGCTCGGCCGTGGCCGAGTCCGCAGCTCAAGCCGAGACGATGCTCTCGACGAGCAGGCGGCGCTGCACCTGGCCCGTCGCCGCTGTGCGCGGCAGTGCGTCGACGCACTCGAGCCGTCTCGGCTTCTTGAAGCCGGCCAGCTTCGCCTCGCAGTGTTGCTGAAGCGCCTCGAGGCGGGGCTTCCGGCCGGGCTTCGGCACGACGACGGCGCACACGACTTCACCCCACTGTGAGTCGGGAATGCCGACCACGGCGATCTCCGCGAGATCCGCGTGATCGGCCAAGGCGGCCTCCACCTCGTTCGGCGCAACGCTCTCGCCGCCGGTGCGGATGATCTCCTTCAGGCGCCCGATGACGCTCAGGTAGCCCTCGTCGTCGAGTTCGCCGAGATCGCCGGTCTGGTACCAGCCCCCCTGGAGGCCGGCGGCGCTGGCTTCCGGATCGTCGAAGTAGCCGTCCATCAAGAAGGGGCTTCGGAGCTGGATCTCCCCGGCGCCCGACAGCCGCAGCTCGACGCTCGGAGACGGCAACCCCGCGCTGCCCGGCTTTCGCAGCACGTCGGCGTCCGGCAGCGTCGTGCCGGAGCCCGATTCCGTCGATCCGTAGTAGATGCGCGTCACCGTTCCGGGGAAACGCTGCTTGAGCGCGCGGATCAGCTCGATGGGCGTCGCCGAAGTCCCGGTGTCGATCTCGCGCAGGCTCGAGGTGTCGTATGCGTCCGGGGGCGTCTCCAGGATGCGCGCCCACACGGCGGGAATGCAGTAGAGACGGTTGCCGCGCCGGCGTTCGACGGCCGCGAGGATCTGCTCGGCCGTGGCCGCTTCGACGAGACCGATCTCACCGCGAGTATGCCAGGCGGTGAGGGCCAGGGTGAAGGCGCCCATGTGGAAGAACGGGAACATGCAGATCGAGCGCTCCGGCGCATCGCGGAACACACCCTGGAAGCCGCGCAGCCAGTTGGTGCGATGCGAGAGCACGACGCCCTTGGGCCGTCCCGTGCTGCCGCTGGTGAAGAAGATGACGTGCGGGTCGTTCTCGCGCAGCTCGGGTGTGTCGACATCGGTCGTCGGGCCGCCGAGTGCCTCGGGCTCGAGCAGCAGCCCGGGGCCGCGCTCGCCGCCGAGGCGCGCGAAGTGAGGGATGCCGAGCCTGCGCGCCAGTGCTTCGCCCGCCTCGGCGCGCGCGGCATCGGCGACGAAGAGCCGGGCGCGGGCCAGCGCCGCCACGTCGGCTGCTTCGTCGGCTCCCAGGCGCGCGTTGAGCGGTGCGAAGACGGCGCCGAGCTTCGCGAGCGCTGCAAAAAGCGGCAGCACGGCCAGCGACGTGTCGGCCCAGGTGACGACCCGGTCGCCGTGCCCGATGCCCAGCGCCCGCAGCGCGTGGGCGATACGGTTGGCGTCGGCATCGAGCTGACCGTGGGTGAGTGTGTGCTCGCCCAGCGACGCCGCGACATGCTCCGGGACATGCTCTGCGTTGCGGCGAAATACATTTCCGATGAGTAGATCCATGTCGCGGGTCACCCGGGCCGTGGAGGGTTATTCGCGCTTCTTCTTGGCTTCTTCCGTCGCATTCTCGATCGCGTCGCCGGCGTTCTGTGCGGCGTCGTCGAGCTGCCGCCCGAGCTTCTCGGCCGGCCCCTCTTCCTTGCAGCCGACGCCACCTCCGAACACCGCTGCCACGATTGCGATCGCGATCCACATCTGGAATCTCATTGGACCTCCCTTCTCGAATGGCGTGCAGTCTACTGCCCCGACGCGCTCGGGCCCAGCTCGTGCCCCTCGCCGGTGCCGGGTTCAGCGGGCGTCGCTGCGGGCGCAGTGGAGTCTCTGATTGCGTGCCTCGATGCGCCAGCCCGGGCGCAGCCGCAACACGGGCAGGGTTTCGTCGCTGCTCGTCTGCAGTGCCTCCGCGAGCTCGCCGCACGCCCGCGCGATGAACTCCTGTGCGTCGAAGGGCACCATGTACACGACCTGCGCGAGTCGACCGCTGGGCGTCAACGTGGCGAGATCGAGCGGATCCGGGCCCACGGCGGCGATGCGTCGCTGCCGCGCGGAGAGATACGGCTGTGCTGCGTTGCTGATGGTGAAGTAGGGGTCCTTTGCGAGCTGGAGCGTGGTGAACTCCGGCAGCGCGTGAGCCACGTGCCGCAATGCGTAGTCCCAGTACTCCCGCGAAGTGATCAACAGTGTGCTCCGCGGGTCGAAGCCTGCGCGCACCGGTGCGAAGCGCGCGTCGAGCAGCCGAGCGTGCTCGGCGTAGTGGGGGTCGATCCGGTCGTCTGGTGCGAGTGTGCCGACGACGGCGAGGACGAGTGCGGCGCCCGCGGCCGCAGCCTGGTTCCGTGCCGGCCAGTTTGCGGCGCTCGCCGCGGCGCTGCGCAACGCCCAGGCCGCCAGCGGCAGCACGACTGCCATCAGATAGCCCGCGGTGTCGTAGATGACGAGCGCGTAGAAGCCGAATGCCAGCGCCGCGCCCTGCAGCAACACGTCGTACGCGACGGGTTCCGCCGCTCGTTTGCGCACGCGCAGCGCCAGGGCCGCCACCACCACCGCGACGAGTCCGCCAAGGGCCGTCAGCAGGTCGAGCCCCATGTCGGCCAGTCGTGTTCTCCAGCCGTCGAAGCCCGCCACGAAGACCGAGCCGTTCCAGATGTTGCCCACCGCCAGGGGGCCCGCGTCGGCGCGGTAGGCGGCGATGCCCCCGCTCTCCCAGAGCAGCGGGATCACCCACAGCGCGCCTCCCGCCGCTCCGGCCAGGCCGAGGCCCGCGAGCGAACGCCAGTCTCGCCGCCGAGCGACATCGAAGAGCAACATCGCGCCGGCCCAGAGCGCCAGAGTCGGTCGCACGCCGCCCGCGAGTCCGGCGGTGGCAGCCAGCACGAGGCGTCCGCGGGCGCGTGGCCGTTGCCCCAGCGCGAGGAGCCAACCCATCCAGATCGCACCCTCTGCTGCGTAGGTCAGCGCGGCAACGCCGAAACGCTGTGTCAGCGGCGAGGCGAGTCCGAAGCCGGCGGCGGCGGCGACCCAGAGCCCACGCGCGATGGGGGTTGTGCCCGCCGCCGGCGCTCCGATGGCCATGCTTGCGAAGGCTGCGATGGCGAGGCCCGACACGCAGCGCAGCGCGAGAAAGGGATCGCCGAGCAGCGCGTCGAGTGCGCGGCCAGCCACCACGAAGAGGTAGTAACCCGGCGGGTGGGGCTGATGCCGCGCCAGATCGAAATCGCGCACGGCGTAGGCCAGCTGGAACTCATCCCAGTGCCAGGCCTGCTCCGGAAATGCGCTGCACAGGCCGGCGAAGACACACGCCGCGACCCCGAGGCGGAGGAGGGTCGTACGGTGCGGTGTACGCATGGCAGCCCGCGCGCGCGTCAGGCCGCCTGGCGCTCGAGCAACTTCCGGCACTGCGCTTTCCATGCCTGCCGGTTTCGCCGCGCGTTCTTCTCGACCGTTCTGCGGCGCCAGCCGGTGGGTGCAGCAGCCTCGCTCATCGCGGGGCGCATGCTAGCAATTCCAGGCATCCGCGCGGAAATCCCGGGCGGATGTCTTCGCTGCGGCCGCCCAGCAAGCACAGGCGAGTGCTCAGAAGTGCATGCTGAGGCCGATCGTCACGATTGGCTCGCCGGTCCAGAGATCGTCGACGGGATGTCGCACGTAGTCGAGGCGCACACCGGGTCGCAGGTCGAGAGAATCCCCGAGCGGCAGCCGCAGCGTGGCATTGCCGCTGCCCAGGAAGCGCCGCGGGTCGGGCGGCTGCGGGCCGGCGAGACCGCGCAGCTCCAGCTCGAGCATGCGGGAGAGGGCGAACGGCTTCTCATCCGCCCGCCTCGGCAGGGCCCTGGGCGCGAGCGGCTCGAGGCCCAGCTCGCCGAGGGCGTGTTGTGGGATGACCGCGGACAGGTGCCGCGTGACGAGCGCTGCGGGAGTGCCGCTGGCCGGCCCCGGGCTCGGCTCGGAGTCGTTCGCACCGGCCCCGCCGGCGGTGAGCGCGAGGCACACCGCGACGCAGCGGAGGGAGGGGGAGATGCGCATGTTGACGGAACCTTGCGAAGGTTGGAGTTGCCGTTCGAGAGCGAAGACCTGTATCGATTTCCCCTCGCTCTTTCGGCCTCCCTCGACGCGAAGCTTAGCCCCGCGGGGATGCAGGCGGGTTACTCGGGCGCCCGACTCGGGAGCAGGCGCTGGGCCCCCGGGCGCTGTGATACAACTGGCCGCGGGACGGAGGAAGAGCGTTGCACCGCCTTGGGGCGCCGGAGCCCGGCCGCGATCTGGTGCTGGTGGGCGGCGGCCACGCGCACGTCCAGGTGATCCGACGCTGGATGATGGCGCCGTTACCCGACGTGCGCCTGACCGTGGTGCTGGACGGTCCCGAGGCGGCCTACTCGGGCATGCTGCCGGGCTTCGTGGCGGGCGAATACACAGCCGACGATTTTACGATCGACCTGGTGCCGTTGGCGCGCCGCGCGGGTGCCCGGGTGGTGCTCGCTGCGGCGACACGCGTCGAAGCCGTCAGCCGTCGCATCGATCTCCAGGGTCGCCCGTCCATTCGCTACGACGTGGCGAGCCTGAACGTGGGATCGACGGTGCGGGGACGGGAGATCCCCGGCGCGTTCGACCACGCGCTGACGACGCGTCCGATTCCTCGCTTCGTCGCCGAGCTCGACGCTCGTCTGGCAGAGCTGCCGGATGTGCCGCGCGTCGCAGTGGTCGGCACGGGCGCGGCTGGCGTGGAGCTGGCGTTCACGCTGGACGCGCGCTTGCGGGCGGCGGGCATCCAGCCGCAGCTCACTCTGCTGGGTGAGGCGTCGACACTGCTGCCGGGTGCGGCTCGGCGAGCCGTGCACGCCGCCGAGCGGCTGGCCCAGGCACGAGGGTTCCGAGTGCTGACCGGCGCCCGTGTCATGCGTGTCGCGGCCGATGCGGTCGTTCTCGAGGGTGTGGCCCAGCCGCTGCCGGTCGATCTGGTCGTCTGGGCTGCCGGCGCGGCGGCGCCGCCGCTGCTCGAAGCCTCGGACCTGCCGACCGACGCGGCCGGCTTCGTGCGAGTGCGCGACACCCTGGAGGTCGAGGGCTGTGAGGCGCTCTTCGCCGCCGGCGACTGTGCGGCGCTGGTCGCGCATCCATGGCTGCCGAAGGCAGGTGTCTATGCCGTGCGCCAGGGTCCGCTGCTGGACGCGAACCTGCGCGCGGCACTCGGCGGCAGACCGCTGCGTCGCTACCGGCCGCAGCGCAGCTTTCTGGCGCTGCTGAACCTCGGCGAGCGCCGCGCTCTCGGCACGAAGTGGGGCGTCGTGAAGACCGGGCGCGCGGTGTGGCGACTCAAGGACTGGATCGACCGGCGCTTCATGCGGCGCTTTCAAGTGCTCGCGGGAGACGGCGCGCCGGCAGCCAGCTTTCCATCGGCCGAATCGATGGGCATGGAGCCGATGGAATGCGGGGGCTGCGCTGCGAAGCTCGCTGTTTCTCCTCTCGAAGCTGCGCTCGCGCGCCTCGACCCGGCGCCGGATGATCCGAGCGTTCGCCTGGGGCTCGCCCGGCCGGACGATGTGGCGGCCGTGGAGCTTCCCGGCGGTGACGTCCTGCTCGCGACCATCGACGGCTTTCCGGCCTTCTGCGACGACCCCTGGCTCGTGGGCAGGGTGGCCGCGGTAAACGCCGTGAGCGATGTGTTGGCCAAGGGCGGTCGCCCACGTCATGCGCTGGCTCTCGTGACCGTGCCCGACGTCGAGCCGGCGCGCGGCGAAGACACCTTGCATCAGGTGCTGTCCGGTGTGCGGGCCGCCCTCGACCCACTCGGCGTGACGCTGCTCGGCGGTCACACGACGCGGGGGCCCGAGCTATTCGTGGGTCTCTCGATTACCGGCGAGCTGTCGGCCGGCGCTGAGCCGCTGCCGCTGGACGGCGCCCGCGCCGGCGACTGTCTGCTTCTGACCCAGGCGCTGGGCTCCGGTGTGCTTCTGGCGGCAGACATGCAGGGGCTCGCTCGCGGGGTATGGGTGGAGGCGCTCCACGCGGTGCTCGTGCGCGACAATGCGGCTGCTGCCGAGATCGCCCGGCGCCACGCGGTACACGCCTCGACTGACGTCAGCGGCTTCGGGCTGGCCGGGCATCTGTGCGAGATGCTGGCCGCGAGCGGTGTTGCCGCAGAGCTCTGCATCGGGGCGCTGCCCGCGTTCGCCGGGGTGCGCGAGCTTCTGGCGCGCGGCGTGCGCAGCACGTTTCATGCGCAGAACGCTGAGCTTCGCCGCCGCATCGCCGTGGCTGCCACGGCGGATCCGCTGGGCTGTGCGCTGCTCTTCGATCCGCAGACCTCCGGCGGGTTGTTGCTGGCGGTGGCCTCCGAGCGCGCAGATGCGGTGCTGGCGGATCTTCGGGCGGCGGGCGACGGCACTGCGGCGCGCATCGGCGTGGTTACGCCGCCGCGGGGTGATGGCAAGAGCTTCGCCGCGACCTAGCACTGGCTGGGTGAGAGTGTTGCCGGATGCCACGGAGGAACGTGCCGGGTGCGAAGGCGGTGGCGCGCGGAAGCAGAGGTGCCCCAACGCAGGCGCTTCGCAGCTCTGGTGAAGGAACGAGGGGCGCCGGCGCATGAGCACGACACCGCCTTCGCACCTGGCCCTGGCACCGCTTACCAAGCTATTTCAGCAACCTGCTAACGCGAAGACCACCCCGTTCACCTGCGAGCTTCTCGTCGACCGTGTTCAGCGGCTCGGATGGGCTGCAGAGGAGCCGCCCAGGCCCCTGGCGTTGGCGTACGGACGGTCCAGCGCTGGATCGCGCGCCATCGGTCCAAAGGGCGCGCCGCCGCCCGTTCGGCGCCGGGCAGGGCAGCGTGCTGGTTCCAGCGCCGCTGTCGCGGGTGTCAGGCTGCTGCGCCGAGGTATACCGGCAACCGCACGATCCGGTTCTCGTGGTTCGAGTCGGTGTGTTCCGTCGGGCCAGCGGGAATCATCTCCGGGAAGCGCTGCAGGAGCTCGTCGAATAGGGTGACGAGCTCGATGCGAGCGAGGGCCGCACCCAGAGTGAAGAGTCCGTCAGCGGCGAAGCTCAGGTGCGTGTGCGCTGTGCGCTCGGGCGCAAAGCGAGAGGGGTGTTCGAAGACGGCGGAGTCGCGGTTGGCGGATCCCAGCCAGAGGGTGATCGCGTCGCCCTTGGCGATGCGCTGGCCGCCGACGGCCGCATCGCGCTGCGCCGTACGGCGCGCGTAGTGAAACGGAGGCGCCAGCCGCAGCATTTCCTCGATCGCCGCCGGCAGCAGATCGGGCGCGGCGCGCAGCTGCTTGGTGATATTCGGGGACTCGAAGAGCAGGCGCTGGCCGGCCGCCGCGACGTTGCGCGTCGTCGCGCTGCCGACTGCGATGAATGCGAAGAGGAGCACTCCGACGTGGCGGGCCGTGACCGGGCTCGCCTGTGTCTCGGCGGCGAGCCAGTCGCTGATGAGGTCTTCGCCTGGCTGTTCTCGCTTGCGGGCGAGGAGCTTCTCCGCGTACCGGATGAGCTCTGCGGCGGCCTCGCGACGCGCGTCGGCAGTGGCACTGATGACCCCGGTGCGTCGATCGCCGAGCGTGTCGACCCAGGCGATCAGGTGGTCCTGGTGCGCGCCCGGCACGCCCGCCAAGGTTGCGCGAACCTCGCTCGGCAAGGGTGCGATCAGCTCGACGAAGTCGAGCGCGCCGCTGCCCGCATGGGCAGCGAGGCGTTCCACGATTCGTGCGCGGATGCCGGGAACCAGAGCCTCTACGGCCGCCGCCTCGAGTCGGGCGTGCCCGCCTTCGCCCTTGCGAGAGAAGGGCGGCGCCCCGTTGCGGAACGCGAATGCCTCGGCCCCGGCCGCGGGTGTGGCGTTGGCCAGGCCGCCGATCAGATGCCCTGCAGCCTGGTCGAATGTTTCCGTGTCGCGCAGCACGTGCAGCACGTCGGCATGACGCGACACCACCCAGAAACCACCCCCCGCGTGGGGGTGCCAAGCGACCGGCGCCTCCTGGCGCAGCCGTGCGAATGCTGCGTGATGCGCCTTTGCGTCGCGGAAACAGCCGGGGCTGGTGAGATCGATATCCCCGGGCAGCGTCGCGCGCTTGTGGAGCGCAGGCGTCACTGCGGCGGCGGCTCCTGCAGCCCGCTCAGCAAGCCGATGCAGGCGCTGCGGCACAGAGCCATGGCCTCTTCGCGTAGGATCTCCTCGTGCTGCCAGCGGTGCACCAGCTCGATCAGGAGTGCGATGCTCGCCTCGGCGAAGAGTGCCATACGCAGGCCGGACAGGCCCGACCGGCGCATCGGCTCGACCCAGCGCGCCGAAAAGTGCTCCGATCGCCGGGCCAGGTACTCGCGCATGCCTTCGCTCAGATGAGCGCTGCTGCGCAGCATCAGCCCGGCGAGCCCGAGCTCGGTGACCACTTCGAAGACGATATCGAGCGTGGTCAGGGTGATTTCCAATGCATCCTGCGGGGGCGGGATACCCTGGGCGGCGTTCTTCTGCGCTTCTTGATCGAGCCGCTCGTCGAGCGCGCTGTAGTATTCGGCCGCGACGGCGATCAGCAGATCGTCCCGACCCGGGAAGTAGCGGTAGATCAGGGTTCGGGTGCAACCGGCGAGCTCGGCCACGCGTGGCATGCGCAGGGCGTCGAGTCCTTCGAATTCGACGATGTGGGCGGCTGCGCGTACCAGCTGGCGTTTGCGCCGCTCGCCGTGCGGCTCCAGGGAAGAAAATTCGACAATTTCAAAACCCTGAGAAGAGGGTGACGGCGTGGTCATGATCCTGACAGGCTATGGCGGGATGTGACAGGATGTCAAACGGGATCCATGCCCGCCTCCGGCGGGCGAACGATTCAGATGGAGAGGTCGACGTGTCCGCGCAACGCATCGTCATTCGCATCGGCAGCGCGCTGTTGCTTCTCGCCGGCCTTGCCTGCGCGCTGGCTCCCGGCTTCTTCGCGGCGGCTGCGGGGATCTCGGCGAGCGCCGCCGGTCTCACCGAGCTCCGCGCAGTCTACGCTGGGCCGCAGCTCGCCCTGGCCGGCTTCCTTCTCTGGTGCGACCGCGATCCGGCTCGCTACGCCGCGGGGCTGGTTGCGCTGCTGCTCTTCTGCGCCGCCGTCGCCATCATCCGGGGCGCCGGCCTGCTGGTCGACGCGGAGTTCGCCACCTATCAGCTCCAGAGTCTGGCGGTTGAGGTGCTGGCCGCGTTCGCGGTCGGGTGGGTGTTGCTGCGCGGCCGACCCCGGGCGTCGCAGACGGCCTGAAAAACTCCGCACCTGCGGGGAGTTCCCCCCCCCCCGCGCGCCTCCGAGCTCGGCATGTGATGCTTGTCACATTCATCACCCGATGCGCATGCAGCCGCCCCGATTTCCGGCGCCGCGGGCCCAATGCACGGGGCCCGTTCAACAGAATGGGCCCCAGAAACCGTTTCTGGCTGGGCTGCATCCAAATCCACGGCTGGCCGGGCCGTTTCCAGCTCGAGAGCGCGGATGACGCTGTTGACTACTATGGGCATGACGACCTAACGTTTAACGGTTAGTCGCCGGGTGTGGCGGTGTGGGCGTCTTCGCGCCGGCGTGCTAAACCCTGCCACTCTTCGCGCAAGGAGCATCCTCATGGCACGACGCCGCGATTGGCCCGCAGTGATTCGACGATTGAACGAAAGCAGGAAGGGGGAGCTCACGCTGCGCATGGGTTCACCCGGCAGCGCGCAGGTGACCCGCTGTCGTCTACTGGCCGAGTGGAACAACATCGAGGCCACGACCGTAGGGGCGACGCTGCATCTGCGCCTCAAGCGCTGAGGCACAGCCCCGCGCGACAGCCCCAGCTATTGGGGGGCCGCCCTTCAACGTCCCTTCGTCAGTCGCCCCACGTCGATGAAACGGCGGATCTTGCCCTTGCTCTTGGGCGGTGTGCCGTGCGCATCCCAGAACTCGATACGATTGCCCGTGCCCGTCTGCACGTTGACGATCATGTCGCTCACGACCTGCAGGGCTCGCGGCACCGGAACGCCTTCCCAGCCCTCGTACCACACGCCGGTCAGGTCCGTATCCTCGCTCCAGCGCTTGACGTGCCAGAGAATCTTCCACAGCTCCTCCTTGCGGTCGTACGCGAAGGAGTAGAGCGGCGCCAGGCTCTGCTTGTCGATCCAGATGTCCTTGTGGTGGTACGGGTGGTCGTCGTTCTTGGGGTTCATCCGCACCAGCCAGGCGTCGCGCAGCTCCCAGCGATCGCTGGCGTAGGAAAGGCCGTACGGGCCGAAGTTGTGGTCCTTCACGTACGGGTACGCCTTGACCATGGTGTTCGAGGGGGAGATCAGCCTGCGATCGTCGAGGCACTCCCACTCGTACTGGGGAACGATGCCGTTGAAGCTGCGCAGGTCGTCGAGGGTGAAGTCCGTTCCGGCGACCGCGTCCGTGCGCTGTGCCGAAGAGATGCGCCGCACGCGGCGCAGCGTCGGAACGTAGACCCAGGTGTCGTCGTTGCGGGATTCTTCTCGGGTCGAGTCCGACGTTCGGTAGCGGTAGGAGAGCAGCTCGATGCCGCGGGCGTCGAAAGGAGCATCGACGTGCACGCCGAAGGCGTCGATGCGCTTCTCGCCGCGGAAGATGTCGCCTCGAGTTTCCTCGTAGCCGGGTTCGTAGCGTTGGGACAGCTTGATCTGGCTGGCCGTGCCCTCGTAGTAGAGGGGCAGCTGCTCACCGCGGTCCCAGTAGGAATAGAAGAACGATGCCTTGCCGTCGCCGTCTGGCCGCTTGTCGAAGTTCCACATGATCTTGACACCGGCCTGGGGATCGTTCTTGCAGTCGATGTTGGCGTTCTGGAAGGGGCGCCCGGAGGTGTAGCCCACGAGGCTGTTGTCCGGTCCGATGGTGGCCGTGTCGGCATAGCGCTCCCGCGCGTCCAAGTACTGTTCGTTGGGTGTGTAGTCGCGCATGGTCGGCCCGACGGTGAGCTGCATGCCTTCGTAGAAGAAGAAATCGCGGTTGTCCCAGAACTCGTCCGGCACGAACCGCCGCAGCGTGTCGACCTGGTCGTAGGTGATGACGTCGCCTTCTTGGAACTGCGGCGTGGCGCCGCCCGCGTCTTCCACGGCCCGAGCTGAAAGGGGGGCCAGCAGGCAGCCGACGGCGAGGCCGTGGCGCACGATCGTTGCATTCATGGCGATCTCCTCGATGACGAGCCGAGCGGGGGCCGGGGGCTCTCGCGGCGCGCAGCCCGGCGCAAACCCTACGCGAATGTCCGTTGCTTGGACACAGCAAATTCGGCCGCAGCTTCCGGTCTCTCGGCGGCGTCAGCCGTGTCCGGCGGACAGGCCGGTCGGGAGTGTCTACCATGCGCCTCCCCCGCAGCGCTCCGGCTGTTTCCGGGGACCAAAGAGGCCAGCCGTGTCGGCGGACGAATCAACGGGCAACGACTTCATTCGCCACATGATCCGGCGTGACTTGGAGTCCGGAAAGCACGGCGGGCGGGTGGTGACGCGCTTCCCCCCGGAGCCGAACGGTCGGCTGCACATCGGTCATGCCAAGGCGATCTGCGTCAATTTCGGCGTCGCGGAAGAGTTCGGTGGCGAGTGCCACCTGCGCTTCGACGACACGAACCCGCTCACCGAGGATGCGATCTTCGTCGAGGCCATCCAGGAAGACATCCGCTGGCTCGGCTTCGACTGGGGGGAACATCTGTATTTTGCCTCGGACTACTTCGAGCAGATGGCCGATTTCGCCGTGCAGCTGATCGAGCGCGGCAAGGCCTTCGTCTGCGATCTGAGTTCCGAGCAGATCGATGCGCGGCGGGGCAGCCTGACCGAGCCCGGCCTGGACAGCCCGCACCGCACACGCTCGGCGGAGGAGAATCTGGATCTCTTCGCGGGCATGCGTGCCGGCGAGTTCCCGCCGGGCAGCCGCGTTCTGCGCGCCCGCATCGACATGGCCTCATCCGTCCTGCCCATGCGCGACCCGGTGCTCTATCGCATCGTGGACGGCGCACACCATCGAACGGGTGACCGCTGGCACATCTACCCGATGTACGACTTTGCGCATTGTATCGAGGATGCAATCGAGCACGTGACTCATTCCCTCTGTTCGCTCGAGTTCATCGACCACCGGCCCCTCTACGACTGGGTGCTCGAGAACGTCGACGTGCCTTCCCGGCCCGAGCAGACCGAATTTGCGCGGCTCAATCTCTCCCACACGGTGATGAGCAAGCGGATGCTCAAGCAGCTCGTCGACGCGGGGCGCGTGGAGGACTGGGATGATCCTCGCATGCCCACGCTGTCGGGGATGCGGCGCCGCGGATATCCGCCCGAATCGATTCGGCGCTTCATCGCGGGCGTCGGTGTCGCGCGCCGGGACAACACCATCGAGCTCGCGCAGCTGGAGGCAGCGGTTCGAGACGATCTGAATCGCACAGCGCCCCGAGCGATGGCGGTCCTCGATCCGTTGCGCGTCGTGGTCGAGAACTATCCGGAAGGGCAGGTCGAGGAGCTCGATGCGATCAACAACCCTGAAGATCCGGCGGCGGGCGTCCGCAAGGTGCCCTTCTCCCGCGTGCTCTACATCGAGCGCGAGGACTTCCTCGAGGATCCCCCAAAGAAATTCTTCCGCCTCGCACCCGGGCGGGAGGTTCGCCTGCGCTACGCCTACTTCATCACCTGTACCGACGTGGTGAAAGACGCGGATGGCAATGTCGTGGAGCTGCGTTGCCGTTACGATCCTGCGACTCGCGGCGGCGACGCTCCGGATGGTCGCAAGGTGCGCGGCACGCTCCACTGGGTGGCCGCCGAGCAGGCGACCGAGGTCGAGGTGCGGCTCTACGAGGTGCTTTTTTCTGCGCACGATCCCGCGGATGCCGAGCCCGGTCACAGCTTCGTCGAGAGCCTGAATCCGGCCTCGCTGCGGGTCGTGCGGGCCCAGGTCGAGCCGGCGCTGACTCGGGTGGCGCCGGGTGAGCGCTTCCAGTTCGAGCGAATTGGCTATTTCACCGCCGATCCCGACAGCGGGCCCGGTCGCCCCGTCTTCAACCGGACCGTCACCCTGCGCGACAGCTGGGCCAAGCTGGCGAAGCGCCGCTGAAGCAGGGCTATTGCAGCCCACCGCGAGTCCGCAGCGTGGTATAAGGGCCGCGGCGCAGCGCGCCTGGAGGGAGATGGTGTCCAACGGGTGCGGGCGGCCGCGTCCTGGCCGAGGCCATCTTGTCTCGGCGCATGACCCAGACGAGGGGAGCTGAAAGATGAAGGCTGCATTGCTCGAGGCCCCGGGGAAGCTTCACGTGGTCGACGACGTCGTGCTCGACGAGCCGCGCGCCGGACACGTGCGCGTACGAGTGAAGCATTGCGGCGTTTGCCATTCGGATCTCAGTATCGTCGACGGCGCCTTTCCGAGCCCGTTGCCGGCGATACTGGGTCACGAGGCGGCGGGTGTCGTCGACGCCGTTGGCGAGGGCGTGAGCCATTTGGCTCCCGGCGACCGCGTCGTGCTGACGCCGTGTCCGCCGTGTGGGATCTGTTATTGGTGCGTGCGGGGTGAAGCCGCGTTGTGCGTGAACAGCATGGGCATTATGTTGAACGCGTTTCCCGACGGCCGCACCGGGCTCTCCCGAGGAGGCGAGACCATCTACCGTGGCCTCAACGTGGCGGGCTTCGCCGAATATACCGTGGTGGCGGCAACCGGCGCGGTGAAGATTCCCTCCGACGTTCCGTTGGAGCTCGCCTGTGTGATCGGTTGCGCGGTGCAGACTGGCGCCGGGGCGGTGCTCAACCAGGCGGGGGTCGAGCCCGGCGCCACCGTTCTGGTGATGGGGCTCGGAGGCATCGGTCTCTCGTCGGTGCAGGGCGCGAAGATTGCGGGTGCGGCTCGCATCATCGTGTCGGACCCGGTGGCGGAGCGTCGCGAGGTGGCCAAACGCTTCGGAGCCACGGACCTCCTCGATCCCGGTGCGGATGACGTTGCCGCCGCCAGCCGGGAGCTGACCGGCGGCATCGGCGTCGACTATGCCTTCGAGACTGCGGGTGTCGCTTCCTTGATCCCTGTCGGCGTGGCTGCGACTCGCAACGGCGGCACCACCGTCTGCGTCGGCGCGCCGCCGCTCACCGACAACCTCGACCTCGGTCCGGCGGTGGCCTTCGGCATCAGCGGCAAGAAGGTGATGGGCACGATTCTCGGCAACTGCAACTCGCTGCACGAGGTTCCGCGCCTGCTCGCCCTGTGGCAGAGTGGGCAGCTCGATCTGGAGGGTCTGATCACCTCGCGCCGGCCTCTCGAGGAGATCAACGAGGCGATGGACGACCTGCGCGCCAGTCGGGGCATTCGCACGGTCCTCGACCTCTGAAGCCGCATTCTCTGCCGGAATTCCAGGAGGAGCCAGTCATGGCCAAGATCGCAGTGGAAGAAGACTACGCAGCCAGCGCTGCCGTGGTGTGGAAGAGGCTCGCCGATTTCGGCGGGCTGGCGTCGTGGATGCCCGGTGTCGAATCCTGCGAGACCGAGGGCGACGGCATCGGTGCGGTGCGCAAGGTGGTGATGGGTCCGGTGCAGGTCGTCGAGCGCCTGGAAGCGTTCGACGATGCCGGTCGCAGTCTCTCGTACTCGATCGCCGAGGGGCCCATGCCCGTCGAGAACTATCTCGCGACGATCCGTGTGCAAGAGGCGGGCGCCGATGCGTGCCACGTCGACTGGACCGCGAGCTTCGATCTGCCCGATGGGCTCTCTGAAGAGCAGCTTGCGCCGGGCTTGCAGGGTGCCTACGGCGGGGCATTGAAGGCTCTGAAGCCGCTGGTCGAGGGCTGAGCCGTGCCCAGCGCCGAGTTCGAGAGCCTCGTGCAGGCACTGCGCGAGAACCCCGTGATCCGTGGCAGCGACCTGCTCGAGATGCGCGCCAACATGGCTGCGGCGGTGTCGCAGCTGCCGCTGCCGGAAGGCGCGCGCTGCGAGCCGGTCGACGCCGGCGGGGTAGCGTCGGAGTGGGTCGTGACGCCCGAGGCGCGAGAGGATCGCGTTCTGATTCACTTTCACGGTGGCGCCTACGCGATGGGCTCGCTGGCGAGTCACCGCGGGCTCGCGACGAATCTGTCCCGGGCCAGCCGCTCGCGCGTTCTGCTGGTGGACTACCGCCTCGCACCGGAACACCCGCATCCGGCCGCCGTGGAAGACGCCGTGGCGGCCTGGCGTTTCGTGTTGGCCAGCGGTGTGGCCCCCGAGCGCGTCGCGCTCTCGGGTGACTCGGCCGGTGGCGGCCTCGTCGCCGCCGCGCTGGTCGAACTTCGCGACGGCGGCGGGGCGCTTCCGGCGGCGGGAATCTGCATCTCGCCGTGGCTCGATCTCACCTGCTCCGGCCAGAGCTACGTCGAGCGCGCCGCAGAAGACGTGATGGTCACCCGCGAGCTTCTGGAGATGGCGACGGCCGCCTATTGCAAGGGCAGCGATCCGAAGGCGCCGACCGCGTCACCGCTATTCGCGGACCTGTCGGGCTTGCCTCCGCTGCTCGTGCAGGTGGGTACCGCCGAGGTGCTGCTCGACGACGCGCGCAGCTTTGCCGTGCATGCCGAAGCGGCCGGTGTCGACGTCAGCCTCGAGGTGGCGGAGGGCATGGTTCACGTCTGGCACACGTTCGCCGATGTCGTGCCCGAGGGCCGTGAGGCGATCGAGCGGATCGCCGCGTTTCTCGAGCCGCACTGGAGCTGAATCCGGGCCGAGAAGTCGCCGGTCGGGGGGGCCTCGATAGGTGGCTCATGCCGCTCCCGGGGCGTGAGACGGGCAGGCCGCGGTTGGCGGTGCCCCTCTGGTTAGCGCGGCATCCGTCCACGGCCGATACTACGCGTGCTTGCCATGCTGAGACGCGCACTACCGGTCGGGCTCCTTCTCGTCACGTTGGCCGGTTTCGTGCCGCTCAAGCTCAATCTCGACTATGGCCTGGGCGAGTGGGCCAATGACGCCGATTATTACTTCACGATCGCGCGATCGGTGTCGGAGGGCGAGGGGTTCAAGAGCAACCTCTCCTTGTACTACCAGGGCTTCAAGACCCTCCCGCACCACGTCACCAGCAGCCCGGTCTGGCCCGCGATGCTCGGGGCCATCGGCGCCGTTTTCGGCATCGACGCTGTCGCGACGCCCGTTCCGGTAGCCCTCTACTTCATCGACCTCGTGTTGCTGTACTTCCTGGCGCAACGCTTGCGCCGGGGGATTGCGCCCGGCGCGGGCTGGTTGTTTCGCGGCCGTTCCGTTGTGAATCTGGGCCACGTTGCGGTGCTGGTCTTCGCCGGCAATGTGGTCTTCTTCCAATTCAGCTCGGTGCCGAACAACGAGCCCCTGGCCTTCTGCCTGATCTTCGGCGGGTTGATTGCGGTGGACCGCGCCGCACGCGGGCTGCAGCCCGGGTGGGCCTTCGTGGCGGGCTTGCTTGCCGGTCTCGCCTGCCTGACGCGTGTCCAGGCGCTGGCGTTGGCGGTCGCCGTACCGCTGGCATTCGCTGCCGTGGCACTCGGCGATCCGCGAGCGCGACGCCTGGGGCCCATCTCCATCGTCGGAGTGCTGCTGCCGTTCGTGCCCTGGGTTCTGTATCTCGCCAGCTGGAACGACTCGCTCACCTTCGGTACGGCGCTGGGTCTCGACACGCAGCGCGAGACTCCGGAGCTCAAAGCGTTTTCTCACGCCTTCTTTCCCGAGTCGTGGTTGTTGTTCCTCCGGGATCGCCTGTCCGGGGTCGGCGTCGCGTTCGACTGGCGTTCGCCCGAGTCCTACGTCTCCCACTTCGGTGCGCTCGCCTACGTCGCGCCGGCCGCGCTGGCTCATTGCGGCTGGCTGCTGGCGCGCCGCTGGAGGCCGCGGCGGGTAGAAATCGCTCTGGAACACGCGCTGCCGCTGGCGACGGTGATGACCGGCATCGGCATGCTGCTGCCTGTGCATGCCGCGCACATGACCTTCGGCTACGAGTGGCTATTCGGCTTCCGACACGGGCTGCCGCTGATCTTGCTCATCGTGCCGGCGCTTGCCTATCTCGACGCCCACTCCGGGCGCGTAGGTCGGCTCGTCGCTGCGGGACTCGTAGGCCTGACGCTGCTGAGCAACGCGCAGGGTATGCGCGCGCTGTTCGACAGAGAGCTGAAGCATGGCCTCACGGAGGGCGAGCAACATCTCATCGCCTGGCTCGACAGGCAGCGGCCCTTGCGGGCCGTGGTGACGACCGAGCCGTGGAAGTACGGCGCGTTCAGCCGGTCGGGGTATCACTGGACCTTGTGCCGTCATCCCCCGGAGCAGACGCTTCGATTGCTCCGCAACGCCGGAGCCGACTACGTGGTCATCCGGCACAAGGAGAGGAACTGCAACTTCATCCGCGACCTGCAGCCGGACACGCTGCGTCGGGTGGCTGCGTTCCGCAACGGTGTCTACGTGTTGGGTCTGAGCGAGCGTTTTCCGCGGCGATCCGAGTCGCTCGCCAAACCTGGTCGCGCACTCGATCGCTGAGGATCGGTCGCATCCCTATCGCGTTGCGGTGTACCATCGACCTCCATCTGATCGTTGCAGGAGACCGAGGCGGCGAAGCTCGGCGGTTGAGCGGGGGTGGGCGTGACACAGAACGACATCCGAGCGTTTCACATCGATGTCCCCGACGCGGTGCTCGACGACCTGCGCGACCGCTTGCGCCGCGCGCGCTGGCCCGAGCCCCTCGACGACCCGGACTGGGAGTACGGTGTCGAACAGAGCTACCTGCAGGATCTTGCGAGCTATTGGGCCGAGCAGTATGACTGGCGCAAGCACGAGACCGAGCTCAATCGCTTCCCACAATTCCTCACTGAGATCGACGGGCAGACGATCCACTTTCTCCACGTGCGTTCGCCCCACGCGGACGCGCTGCCGCTCGTGGTGACCCACGGTTGGCCGGGGTCCATCGCGGAGTTCACGAAGATCATCGATCCATTGACGAATCCGACCGCCCACGGCGGGGACGCGCGGGACGCGTTTCACGTCGTGTGTCCGTCGATCCCCGGCTACGGCTTCTCGCAGCCCAACTCCTCGAAAGGCTGGAATACGGGACGCGTGGCCCGGGCCTGGGCCGAGTTGATGCGGCGGCTGGCTTACGAACGCTACGGCGCGCAGGGTGGGGATTGGGGTTCCTACATCTCCCAGGCGCTGGCCAGCGAAGTGCCCCACAGCTGCATTGCCATTCACCTGAACTTCTTGTTCGCCCCGCCGCCTTCCGCGGAGGCGCTCGAGAATGGCAGTGACGACGACAAGGCGAAGTTCGCGCAGTTCCGGCACTACGTGGATACCGAGTCGGGCTATGCGCGCATCCAGGGCACCAAGCCGCAGACGCTGGGTTACGCGCTCCACGACTCGCCCGTTGGGCAGCTGGCCTGGATCACCGAGAAGTTCCGCAGCTGGACCGACTGCAAGGGCAGGATCGAGAATGCCGTCACGCGCGACGAGCTGCTCACGAACGTGACGCTCTACTGGGTGACCGGCACCGCCGGCTCTTCCGCGCGCCTCTACCGCGAGACCCAGGCCGATCGGATGGATCTGCGGCAGTACCTCGAGACGCCGACGGGGCTCGCCTGCTTCCCCGGCGAGCTGGTGCAGGCGCCGAGGGCCTGGCTCGAAGCGCGAGTCAATCTCGTGCATCGCGTCGAGATGCCGCGGGGAGGGCATTTTGCCGCTCTCGAGCAGCCGGAGCTGCTGGTGGACGACGTGCGTGCGTTCTTTCGGGAGCGCCGCTGAGCGCGTTCTGCCTTTTCAGGGGGTGAGGGGTGGCGGTGGGGCAGTTGGCGTACTGCGCACCCCGGTTGCGTGATAGTCTGAGCGCCGTCTCGAGGCTCGGGAGGGCACATGGCTGAGATTGACGGTGGACGAATTGCGGCGCGTCAGCTGAAGGCTGCCGGCATAGACACGGTTTTCGGGGTCGTCGCCGGTCCGACGATCGAGGTCATGGCTGGCGCCCAGGCCGAGGGGCTCCAGGTCATCGGTTGCCGCCACGAAATGAACGCGGCCTTCATGGCGTCGGCCTGGGGCTGGGCCCGGCGCAAGCCCGGCGTCATGGTCGCTGGCTCGGGCCCAGGCATGACCAATTGCGTGACGCCGCTCTACGTCGCGACGGAGAGCGCGATGCCTCTCGTCGTTCTCGGCGGCTCGACTTACGCCAACACGCTCGGCGTCGGGGGCTTTCAGGAGGCCGATCAGGTCGCCTTTGCGAACCCCGCCTGCAAGTGGACCGGTCGCGTCGACGCCACCGAGCGCATCGGCGAGTGGCTGCACCTTGCGCTGGCGCGCGCTCAGCACGGGCGCCCCGGCGGCGTGTATCTCGACTTTCCTGGGCATTTCGTCGCGAACCGCGTCGCCGAGGAGACGGCGCCGCTGCGCTCCCGCGCTCCGGAGGTGGCGCATGCGCAGCCGGACCCGAACGCCATCGATCGCGTCGCCGACATGCTCGCGAAGGCCGAGCGTCCGCTCGTCGTCGTCGGCAAGGGTGCGGCCTGGGCCGACGCTGGCCCGGCCCTCGAGCGACTCGTCGGTCGCGGCATTCCGTACGTGACCTCGCCGATGGCGCGGGGCACGCTGCCCGACGATCGTGCCGAGTTCGTGAATGCCGCGCGATCGGCCGCGCTCAAGGGCGCCGATGCGATCCTGATGGTGGGGGCGCGCTTCAATTGGATCTTCGGCTTCGGCCGCCCGCCGCGCTATCGCCCCGACGCGCGCATCGCGCAGATAGACGTGGCGGCCGAGGAGTTCACCAGCGCTGCCGACGTCGAGATCGGCATCGTAGCCGACGCTGCGGCCGCGGTCGCAGCGCTCTGCGAGGCCCTCGACGGCCGCACGCTTGCCTCCGGTGCCGGAGGTTGGCTCGAGGAGCTGGCGACGCAGCGCGAGCGCAATGAGGCTGCGCTGGCACCGCTGCTCGAGAACGATTCGGTGCCGATCCACCCCTACCGCCTGGTGCGTGAAGTCCGGGACGCGCTGCCGCGCGATGCGAACTTCGTGACGGATGGCGAGACGATCATGGGCATCTGCCGCGCGGTGATGCCTATCTACCGTTCGCGTTCGTGCTTCAATGCGAGTACGACAGGCTGCATCGGCACGGGGGTGCCGTACGCGGTCGGCGCGGCACTCGCCGATCCGAGCCGGCCTTGCGTTGCCGTGGTAGGCGATTACGCCTTCGGCGCTGCCGCCATGGCAGTCGAAACCGCAGCGCGGGTGGGCGCGAAGCCGGTGATCGTCGTCGCCAACAACGAGGGCATCGCCGGGCACCTGCTGCAGGACCACATGCTGCCGCCGGGCTCGCCGCCGATCGCGGCGCTCTTGCCCGCCAACTACGAGAAGATGGCGGAGATGGTGGACGGCGCGGCCTTCCGAGTGGAGCGCCCAGAAGAAATCCGCCCGGCGCTCGACGCGGCACTGGCCGCGGATCGCGTGGCGCTGGTGCATGTGCGAATCGATCCGAAGGCCGCCCGCGCGGGCGGCGCGAACTATCTTCAGTAAGAAGGGAGGAGCTTCCATGCCGCTGCCGCTCGAGGGAATCCGCGTCGTCGATTGGAGCATCTGGCAACAGGGCACCGTTGCGTCCGGCATGCTGGCGGACCTCGGCGCCGATGTGATCAAGATCGAGGAACGCACGCTGGGGGATCCGGGCCGCGGCGTCGTCAGCATGGCTGGCATCGATGTGACCGATCGCCCGAACTTCTACTTCGAGGCGAACAATCGCAACAAGAGAAGCGTCACCGTCGATCTGCAGAAACCCGAAGGGCGCGAGCTGGTGCAGGCGCTGGCCGCCAAGTCGGACGTCTTCTTGCAGAACTTCCGTCAGGGCGTGGCGGGTCGCCTGGGGCTGGATGCGGCCACCCTGCGCGAGCGCAACCCGAAGCTCATCTACGCCAGCGCCACCGGCTACGGGCGTGAAGGCCCGGATAGCGGCGAGCCCTCCTTCGATTTTCTCGGTCTGGCCCGCTCGGGCATCATGTACTCCGCGGGCGAGCCCGACGGGCCGCCGCTGCCCATCGCCGGCGCCATTGCCGACCAGATGGGAGCGGTCATGCTGGCCTACGGCGTGATGACGGCGCTCCTCGTCCGCGAGCGCCTCGGCATCGCCCAGGATGTCGACGCCTCTCACCTGGGCTCGATGGCCTACCTCCAGGGACTATCGCTCTCGATGAAGCTGATGATGGGCGGAGCCATGCCGCGCATGACGCGCGAGAAGACGACCCAGTGCCTGTGGAACCACTATCGCTGCAAAGACGACCGCTGGATTGCGCTGGCCATGTTGCAGGCGGATCGCTACTGGGCGGATTTTGCCCGTGCCATGGGGCGGCCCGATCTCGCCGACCACGAGAAGTTCAAGGACGGCGCCGTGCGCGCGCAGAACTCCGAGGAGATCATCGCCATTCTCGACGAGATCTTCGCGACGAAGACGCGGGACGAGTGGCTCCAGACCCTGCGCGACGAGCCCGGCGACTTCATCTACACCGTGGTCAACGATCTCAACGAGCTGGCCGATGATCCGCAGATGCGGGCGAACGACTACATCGTCGAGTTCGATCATCCGCAGCACGGACCGACGGAGATGGTCGGAATTCCGATTCAGCTGTCCGAGACCCCCGGCGGCGTGCGAACCCCGGCTCCGGAGCTCGGGCAACACACCGAGGAAATCCTGCTCGACGTGTTGGGCTACGACTGGGAGCGCATCGCCGATCTGCGCAAGCGCGAAGTCATCTAGCGCGCTGCTGAGATAGCTCGTCGCGCTTCGCCCCCGGCCCAGGATCTCCGAGGCTTTTCCTTGCGGAATCAATGTGCCACCACGAGGCAGCGCATGCGCGCGAGGTTGTGCGCCGCCGCCCGTTCGGCGTTCTGTCGGGCCTGATCCCGGCTGTCTCGGCAAGATGGACGGGCTTCTGCTTCGCAGCGGTCACGTTCTACGGGTTCGGACGCAGCTTCTTGAAGTCGGGCTTGCGCTTCTCGAGGAAGGCGCGGATTGCCTCTTGGTTTGCGGGCGAGCCGGCCTGCTCCAGCATGGCCTTGTCCTCGGCTTCACACGCCGCCTGGATCCCGGCCGCATGGGCCAGCATCAAGGTGCGCTTGGTGGCCTGCAACGAGTCGATTGGCCACTGGGCGATCTCCCGGGCCTTGGCGAGCGCCGCGTCGATTAGCTCGTCGTCCGGGAAGGAACGTGCCGCGATGCCGGTCTCTACGGCGCGGGCGGCGTCGATCCATTCGGCCGTGAAGAAGAGCTCAGCGGCGCGTTGCTTGCCGATCGCGACCTGGAGCAGGTAGCTGCTCGCGAGCTCGGGCACGAGACCCAGGCTGGGAAACGGCAGGCGCAAGCGCACGCTCTCCCCGACGTAGACGACGTCGCAGATGAAGAGCAGTGTCATTCCGCCGCCCACGGCGACGCCCTTGGCCGCGGCCACGATGGGCTTGTCGAAGGTGTGGAGCGTCTCGCGGCAGGCGAAGAAGCCGCTGGCAAATCCGTCCTCCCGCGGCTCGCCCGGTTGAGCGAAGGCGGTGAGATCCTGTCCGGAGGAGAAATCGTCCCCTGCGCCCGTCAGGAGAACACAGGCGACGCGATTGTCGGCGCGTGCTTCCTTGAGTGCCGCCGTGAGGCCGTCCCACTGCGGTTCATTGAAGGCATTCTTCTTCTCGGGTCGGTTCAGCGTGATCCGCAGCACGCCTTCGTCGTCGAGTTCGCGCAAGATGGGCTCGTTCATCGTCGTGCCTCCTCGGGGCTCGCGGTGGGGCGCGAAGAGTACCAGAGGTGCGCGCGGTGCCCGGCGGATGCAGCGCCCCGGCTCGACGTGCTAACTCATGCCCCGATGGCGGACGCCCCTCAGCCCCTCCGCAACCTGCGGGTCGTCGACTTCTCGTCGGAGATCGCGGGACCGTACGCAACCAAGCTCTGGGTCGACGCCGGTGCCGACGTCA
>JAFDDG010000098.1 GCA_019310965.1 Deltaproteobacteria bacterium | reverse complement strand
TGGCGACTGGCACTTCAACCGCTCGTAGACGACCTGCTCGTACAGGCCGGGAACGTCGAAGATGCGTTCGTAGTCATGCAGCCGAATCTTCTCCTTCGAATCCCCTTCCAGCAGATAGAAATAAACCTCGTCTTGACACAGCTCGCGCACATCGGCGGGCGGAAACTGAATTCGATGTCTCTTCGTCACTCTCTTCCCTCTCTTTCATGATCGTCGAACGCGCCGCAACCCAGTTCGGGAGGCAGATCAGAGACTGCAATCGCGTCGGTGACGAGCAGCAGCCTGCAACGCGGCCTACGCGGCAGCCCTCCCCAAGCGGTCGCTCGATATCTCTACGTCGCAATACGGGGGGCCGGACCGTAGGCAGTCAGTGCGTCGCGGACCGGGACTCTAGCAGCCTGTCAGCTCAGCCTGTGATCGCAGGAAGAATCGGGACGTGACTGCAAGTTCCAGTTAGCCGGTGTCGAGATCGCTCCGCACCCCCCGATGTTTGCGGGAGTCGAGGCAATCGATGAATACTCAAAAAAAACAGATACTTAGATACCCTACCCGCCTATCTGGTACATCTCGATCCGCGGCCTCTCCGGCGTGCGGCCCGCTGTATCGGTCTGGGCCGCGCGTTCCTCGGAGTAGCGGTCGCCGCGCTCTCGCCTGCGCGCAACGGACCGCGCAGGTCGACCCCGCCGGCTGCGAAGAGGCACGTCACGAGCCGTCCTTCGATGGTGAGGCGCGCGCGGGTGCAGTCGCCGCAGAAGGGCGCGCTCACCGACGCGATCACACCGATCTCGCCACTGCCGTCCTCGTACTCCCAGCGCTGTGCCACCTCGCCGCGATAGCGGCGATCCGCCGGCCGCAAGGGATGCACTGAGTGCAGGCGTTCGACGATCTCCGCGGCCGGAACCACCTTCGCCAGGTTCCAGTCGTTGAGCGTACCCACGTCCATGAACTCGATGAAGCGCACGATGTGGCCGGTGCCCTTGAAGCGCTCGGCCAACGGCACGATCGACGCCTCGTTGCAGCCACGCTCGACGACACAGTTGATCTTGATGGGTCGCAGGCCCGCCGCGTCCGCCGCGTCGATGCCCTCGAGCACCCGCGACACATCGAAGCCGCGACCGTTCATGCGGCCGAAGACCTCGTCGTCGAGGCTGTCGAGGCTCACCGTGACGCGGTCGAGCCCCGCCTCGGCCAGGAATTTGGCGTGTTTCTCCAGCAGCCAGCCGTTGGTGGTGAGCGTGAGATCGTGGACGCCCTCGATGGCCTTCAGCTGCTCCACGAGCCGCGGAAACCCGTGCCGCAGCAACGGCTCACCCCCGGTGATGCGGATCTTCTCGACGCCGAGTTCGACGAAGAGCCGCGCGAGCCGCTCGATCTCCTCGAAGCTGAGCAGCTCCGGCCTGGCCAGAAACTCGTACTTCTCCCCGTAGATCTCCGCCGGCATGCAGTAGGGGCAGCGGAAATTGCAGCGATCCGTAACCGAGATTCGCAGGTCGCGCATCGGACGACCGAGCTGATCGAGCGGCGCTGCGGGAGGCATCCGAATTTCTCCTGGGCACGAATGGGACGGCTTAGATTAGCGCGCTTGGCCCTCCTCGCCGTGGTTCCCTAACCTGGGCCGCCACGGTCGCTCAGCGGCCGCTCGCCAGGAGCCAGCCGATGAGCCTCGACGATCCCACCCGACAGCGCCTGCAGTCCATCATCGATTCCGGCACGGTGGTCCTCTTCATGAAGGGCAACCGCCAGATGCCTCAGTGCGGCTTCTCCGCCCAGGTGGTGCGAATCCTCGACAGCCTGATTCCGGACTACACGACGGTCGACGTGCTGGCCGACTCGGAAGTGCGCCATGGCATCAAGGCGTACTCCTCCTGGCCCACCATCCCGCAGCTCTACCTGCGGGGCGAGTTCGTCGGCGGCTGCGACATCGTGACCGAGATGTACCAGTCAGGCGAGCTGCGCAACGCGCTGACGTCCCCCGCCTGACAGCCGCTTCCGTCCTGCCGGCGAATTGCCGGTCGCCTTCCCATGCACTGCCACCGCGTGGTGTAGAGCTGCGCGTCGTGCAGGGCCGTAGGCGACCCATGCTCAAGTGGGACCGGTGGATGTGCCGATCCACCAGAGTGAATCTGCGGAGCATCGTATGCACCGGCCCCCCCGCCAACTCGGTCTCACATGCGCGATCGCGCTGCTGCTCTTCTCCACCCAGGCTGCGGCTGCCCCCATGACTCTCGAGGACTTCGAATCCGCGCTGCCGGCGAACGTGGGCGACGTCTCGCTCGACACCGGCGCCGTCGGTGTGGGCCCGCTCCAGGGCACCAGTCAGGGCCTGTTGACCACGGACCTCTCGAATGGCGCCGTGGCGGAGGCGGTCGTCGGCAACGCGTTCGAGAACGGAATCTTCGCAACCGACGTGCCCGACAATCTTCCCAGCAAGATCTGGAAGCAGCATTTGGACAAGACGGGACTCAGTGGCGCGTCCGGGGTCGGGGAAGGTTCAGCACTGCAGATCACCTTCACCGCAGAAGCTGGCGAACATCTTCAATTCGACGTCGACTTTCTGACGAATGACGTGAGCCGAGACCCGTATCTCTACACCGACTTCGCTTGGTACGAGCTAAACCCGCCCACGGGCAGCAAGCAGTCCGGTGTGATCGCACATACGAACCAGGGCGGTTTCTCGACCTTCTCGGGTCCGGACTACGAAGACCACACCGGCGTACAGACCTTCAGCCTGGACCTGGTCCGGACAGGGACCCACACGCTCACGCTGGGAATCAACGACGTCGAGGACTCGTTCCGGAACTCGGCGCTCGTCATCGACTGGATCAGGCTCATAGAGAACCCTGAGCCCGGTACCTTCGGCCTCGTGGCTGTCGGTCTGATCGGTCTCCACTGGCAGGCCCGGCGGCCGCGCAGCGGCCGACCCTAGCGCGCCAGCTCTCCCATCAGCGCGAAGAGCTCCACCAGGTTCGCCGGCTCGAGATTCGGGTCGAACTCGCGATAAAGTGTCTCCACGTTGACTGCGATGCGCTCGGCATCGCCCCAGGAGGCGAAGTCACCGAGCGCGATGTCGCGCGCGGCATCCGCAGCCGAGAGCCCTGCGTCGAAGCGCTTCCGCGCCTCGTCGCGCACGTAGGCCAGGTACTCGCGCACGGCCGCCACTCCAGCCCGACCGACGATCGGACCATGCCCGGGCACGACGACATCCACGTCCATGGCCTCGATGCGCTCGCAGGCCCGGATCCAGTTGTCGACCGGGCCGGCCCACATGATCGGGGTGCCTTCGATGAAGAGGATGTCGCCGGTGAAGACCGCTCGATCCGCGACCGAGTGCACCAGCACGTCACCGCGGGTATGGGCGGGACCGACCTCGATGAGATGCACGGCCTTGTCGCCCACCGTGACCTCGAGCTCCCCCTCGAAGGCGCGATTGGCCTTGACCTGCTCGATGCCCGCGAACTGGAAGCGCCCGAAGATGCGCTCGAAGAACTGGCCCGCCGGGCCCAGCTGATCCGCCGACTCCAGCAGCTGCGCGAGGAGCTGCGGAGGCACCTCGTCCATCTCCTCGAGGGATGCCTTGGAGGCGATGATCGTCGCGTCGCGAACGAGCGAATTCCCATAGCAGTGATCGCCGTTCGCGTGCGTGTTCACGACGGTTTCGATCTCGCGAGCCGCCGGGGTCGCGTCCCGCATCGCCGACAGCATCGCCTCGGTGAGTGGCAAGTCGAAGAGGGTGTCCACGAGCAACGAGGCATCCCCGTCGGTCACCAACCCGGCGTTGCTGTAGCCCCAGGAGCCGTCGGGCTGAAGATACGCCCAACAGCCATTGCCAATTTCGTGCAGGCCCTTCTCGAACTTCCACTGCGACATGCGCCGCAGGCTAACACGCGCTCAACGCCGGCGCGGCCGAAGCAGGTCCGTGATGGTGCCCTCGGCGAGCTCTGCGGCCAGGCCGACGGTCTCGGAGAGCGTCGGATGCGGATGGATCGTGAGGGCGAGATCCTCGACGTTGGCACCCAACTCGATCGCCAGCACCAGCTCGGCGATGAGCTCACCAGCACCCGGGCCACAGAGACCGGCGCCGAGGATGCGGCGGCTCTCCGGGTCGAGCAGCAGCTTCGTCATCCCCTCCGCGCGTCCGATCGCCAGCGCCCGCCCGCTCGCCTGCCACGGGAAGACGGCACGCTCGTAAGGGATCTCCTCGGCCTTGGCCTGGCTCTCGGTGAGCCCCACCCAAGCCACCTCGGGATCCGTGTAGGCCACCGACGGAATCGCTCGCGGGTCGAACTTCACCTTGTGTCCGGCGATCACCTCGGCCGCGGCCCTGCCCTCGTGAGTCGCCTTGTGCGCCAACATCGGTGGGCCATTGACATCGCCGATGGCAAAGACGTGCGCCAGGTTCGTGCGCAGCTGCTCGTCGACGGGAATGAACCCGCCCTCGTCCACGTACAGGCCGGCGGCCTCGGCGCCAACGCGATCGCCATTGGGGCGACGCCCGACCGCGACCAGCACGCGATCGAAGACATCCGACTCCGGTGCGCCTTCGCCGGCGAAACCGATGTGCAGGCCATCGGCTTCGGCGCTGACGCCGGCGACTCGCGTGCCGAGCCAGACATTCTCGTAACGCGACTCGACGAGCTTGCGCAGCGGCTTCACCACGTCCGGGTCGGCGCCGAACATCAGCTGATCCAACAGCTCGACGACACTCACCCGAGAACCCAACGCGTGGAAGAGCGACGCCATCTCGAGCCCGATGATGCCGCCGCCGACCACCAGCAGGCGCGCTGGAACCTCCTCCAGCAGCAACGCGTCGCTCGAGTCCATGAGGCGCGGGTCGTCGTGGGGAAAGCCGGGAAGCTCCACCGCACGAGAGCCCGCGGCCACGATGGCGTGCTCGAACGCCACGCGGGTGGCGCCGTTCACCCCCTCGACGCACAGCAGGTGCGGGCCCTCGAAACTGCCCACACCCTCGAGCACCTGCACCTCGCGCCGCTTCGCAAGCCCCGCCAGGCCACCCGTGAGCTTCTTCACGACGCCGTCCTTGAAGCTGCGCAATGCGTCGAGGTCGATCTGCGGCGCCCCAAAGGACACACCCTGCGCCGCCAGCTCGGCAGCGCCGGTGATGCCGTCGGCCACGTGCAGCAGGGCCTTCGAAGGAATGCAGCCGACGTTCAGACAGACTCCACCGAGCGTCGGATAGCGCTCCACCAACACCACCTGTTTGCCGAGATCGGCGGCACGGAAAGCGGCGGTATAGCCACCCGGGCCGGCTCCCAGCACCAGCACTTCCGCGCGGATGTCCGCGACCGGAAGATCGGGGACGCGGACCTCCGACTCATTCACAGGATCAGGTTCCTGACGTCGGAGAGCACGCTCTTGAGGCGCGTCGTGAAGCGCACGGCATCGGCACCGTCGATCACCCGGTGATCGTAGGCGAGGCAGAGCGGAACGATCAGCCGTGGCCCGAAGCACTCCCGTGTCGCATCCCAGACCGGCTTGATCTGCGCCTGGGCGACGCCGAGGATCGCCACCTCGGGCGCGTTGACGATCGGCGTGAAGGCGGTTCCACCGATGCCGCCAAGGCTCGAGATCGAGAACACTCCGCCCTGGAGGTCCTCGGGGCGCAGCTTGCGATCGCGCGCCTTCTGGCTCACCACCGCCAGCTCCTCGGAGAGATCGAATAGCCCCTTCTTGTCGACGTCGCGGATCACCGGGACCACCAGGCCCCACTCGGTGTCGACGGCGATTCCGATATGGATGTACTGCTTGACGATCAGCGCCTCCCCGCTCCTGTCCAACGAGCCGCGAAAGGCCGCAAACTCCTCGAGCGTCACGGCGCAGGCCTTCAGGAAGAAGCTCAGGGGCGTGAGCTTGAGCCCTCGCGCTTTCGCCTCCTCCTTCTTCGCGCGGCGGAAATCTTCGAGATCCGTGATGTCCGCCTCGTCGAATTGCGTGACGTGGGGAACCGTGAGCCAGGCGCGATGCAGATTTCTCGCCGAGACACGACGCAGCTTGTTGAGAGGCTGCACCTCGATCTCACCCCATTTCGCGAAGTCGATCTCCGGCATCTCGGGGACGGCGAAGCCCCGGGGCGGCGGCGGCTGTTCGCCGGCTGCCAATGCACTCTTCACGTAGCGCTGCACGTCTTCCTTGAGAATGCGCCCCTTGCGGCCGCTGCCCTCGACCCGCACGAGATCCACACCGAACTCGAACGCCAGTCGGCGCACCGACGGGCTGGCGTGGGCCTTGGCTGCGCTGGGAGCTGGGCTGTGAGGCAGCGGCGGCGCGGAGGCCAACATCTGGGCTGGGCCCGCTTCGTGCACCACGGGCTCGGGTGCGCTCGCCTGGGACGGCTGCGCCTCGCCGGGCGCAGCGGGGCTCGGCGCCACTCCCTCCACGTCGAGGGTCGCAATGCGCGCACCCGCGCTCACCTTGTCCCCTACCGCGACGTGCAGCGCCACGACGGTGCCCGCCAGCGGCGCGGGAATCTCCATGGTGGCCTTGTCGCTCTCGAGGGTGATCAACGACTGCTCGGCGGCAACCACGTCACCCGGCGCCACCAACAACTCGATGACGTCGACATCCTCGAACTCGCCGATATCCGGCACCAGAACTTCGTCTCGTGTCGCCACGAATCAAACGCTCACTGGGCTGCTCTTCTTCGCATCGATGCCGTAGCGAGCAATCGCCTGCGAAACGCAGCCCACCGGAACCTCGCCCTCGTCGGCCAGGGCCTTGAGCGCGGCGATGACCACCCAGCGACGATCCACTTCGAAGAAGTCTCGCAGCTTCTCGCGGGTGTCGCTGCGGCCGTAGCCATCGGTGCCCAGCACGCGATAGGAGTGCGGCACGAACGGGCGAATCTGGTCGGCGTAGATCTTCATGTAGTCGGTCGCCGCCACGACCGGTCCCTGCTGCCGCCCCAGGCAACGCTCCACCACCGACAGCCGCGGCACCTGCTCCGGATGCAGCAGATTCCAGCGCTGAACCTCGAGCCCGTCGCGCCTCAACTCGTTGAAGGATGTCGTGCTCCACACATCGGCTCCGACATCCCACTCCGCTTCGAGCAGGTCGGCGGCCGCGATCACCTCGCGCAGAATGGCGCCGCTCCCCAGGAGCTGGAGCGTCCTGGCCCGCGGCGCCGCCGCCCGGAACAGGTACATGCCCTGCACGATGCCATCGCGCACGCCGTCGGGCATGGGCGGATGCGCGTAGTTCTCGTTCCCGATGGTGATGTAGTAGAAGATGTTCTCCTGGTCGCGAACCATTCGCTCCAAGCCGTCGTGGATGATGACGGCGAGCTCGTAGTTGAAGGTCGGGTCGTACGCGCGGCAGTTCGGAATCGTGGACGCCAGGATCTGGCTGTGCCCATCCTGGTGCTGGAGGCCCTCGCCGGCGAGTGTGGTGCGTCCGGAGGTGCCGCCGAGCAAGAAGCCGCGAGCCTGGCTGTCGCCGGCGGCCCAGGCCAGATCGCCAACGCGCTGGAAACCGAACATCGAGTAGTAGATGAAGAAGGGGAGCATCTGCGCGCCGTGGGAGCTGTAGGCGGTGGCCGCGGCGATCCACGAAGAAAACCCGCCGGCTTCGGTGATGCCCTCTTGCAGAATCTGCCCGGCGGCGTCCTCCTTGTAGTACATCACCTGGTCGGCATCGACGGGATCGTAGAGCTGACCCTTCGCGGCGTAGATGCCGAGAGTGCGGAAGAGCCCCTCCATGCCGAATGTGCGCGCCACGTCCGGAACGATCGGAACGACCTGCGGACCCACGTTGGCATCGCGGGTGAGCGCGGTGAGCAGTCGCACGAACGCCATGGTGGTCGATATTTCGCGGTCGCCGGTGCCCTCGGTCTGGCTCGCGAAGCTAGCGAACGACGGGACCTCGAGGGGCGGGGCCCTGCGCGTGCGCTGGGGGAGAAAGCCACCCAGCGCCTCGCGCCGCTCGCGCAGATACATCATCTCCGGACTGTTCTCGTCGGGCTTGTAGAAAGGCGCCTCCTCGAGCTTCTCGTCCGGAATTGGCATGCGGTAGCGATCGCGGAACGCCACCAACGCTTCCTTGGTGGGCTTCTTCATCTGGTGCGCAATGTTCACGCTCTCGCCGGCCTGGCCCAGGCCGTAGCCCTTGACGGTCTTCGCCAGAATCACCGTCGGCTGGCCGGTGTGCTGCGTGGCCGCGTGGTAGGCCGCGTAGACCTTCTGCGGGTCGTGTCCACCGCGGTCCAGCCGCCAGATGTCGTCATCCGTCATGTCCGACACCATCTGCAGCAGCTCCGGATACTTGCCGAAGAAGTGCTCGCGCACATAGGCGCCGCCCTTGGCCTTGTAGTTCTGGTAGTCGCCGTCGAGCGCCTCTTCCATGCGCTGGAGCAGGAGCCCGGTCTTGTCCTTGGCGAACAGCCGATCCCACCCGCTGCCCCAGATCACCTTGATCACGTTCCAACCCGCACCGCGGAAACCACCCTCGAGCTCTTGGATGATCTTGCCGTTGCCCCGCACCGGTCCGTCGAGCCGTTGCAGGTTGCAGTTCACCACGAAGATCAGGTTGTCGAGCTCCTCGCGCGCCGCCAGGGAGATGGCGCCCAGGGATTCCGGCTCGTCCATTTCGCCGTCGCCCATGAACGCCCAGACCTTGCGGCCGTCGGCGTCGATGAGACCGCGAGCGTGGGCGTACTTCATGAAGCGCGCCTGGTAGATCGCCATCAACGGTGAAAGGCCCATCGACACCGTCGGAAATTGCCAGAAATCCGGCATCAGCCATGGGTGCGGATACGACGACAGGCCTCCACCATCCACCTCTCGCCGGAAGCGATTCAGCTCCTCTTCGTCGAGACGTCCCTCGAGAAACGCCCGCGCGTAGATGCCCGGCGCCGAGTGGCCCTGGAAGTAGACGAGGTCGCCGCCGTGGTCGGCCGTCGGCGCCCGAAAGAAGTGGTTGAAGCCCACCTCGAGCAGCGTCGCGATCGACGCATAGCTCGAGAGATGGCCCCCCAGCTCCTTCGAGACCACGTTGGCCCGCATCACCATCGCCAGTGCATTCCAGCGATTGATCGAGCGGATGCGATGCTCGAGCCCCGGCTCGCCGGGCATGAGCGCCTCGTCGCTCTTGCGAATCGTGTTGACGTAGGCGGTGGTTGCCCGGTACGGGAGGTGCGCGCCGCTGCGCCGGGCCCGATCGATGAGCTTCTCGATCAGGAAGTGCGCGCGCTCGATGCCCTCGGTTTCGAGCACTGAATCCAACGCGTCGATCCACTCGCGGGTCTCCTGGGGGTCTTGTTCGCGTTCGTCTGCCATGTCGGCCTAGCGCTCCCCCGGCATCGCGCCCGCTTCCGCCGCTCGACGCTGCTGCAAGCGCTGAAAATCGTCGTCCGCGTGGTAAGACGAGCGCGTCATCGGTGACGAAGAGACCAGCAGGAAGCCCTTGGCCTGCGCCGCGCGAGAGAGATCGGCGAATTCCTCCGGCGTCCAATAGCGCTCGACACGGGCGTGCTTGGGCGACGGGCGCAGATACTGTCCGATGGTCATGAAATCGACGTCGGCAGCCCGCAGATCGTCCATCACTGCATCGACTTCTTCGCGGGTCTCGCCCAGCCCGACCATGATGCCCGACTTGGTGAAGAGCCTCGGATCGACCTGCTTGGCACGGCGCAGCAGGCCGAGCGAGTGGTGATAGGCCGCGCCGGGTCGCATTCGCGCATACAGGCGCGGCACGGTCTCGATGTTGTGGTTGAAGACGTCGGGTCCCGCCGCAACCACGGTCTCCAGCGCAGCCTCCTTGCGGCGAAAGTCCGGGGTCAACACCTCCACCGAGGTGTCGGGCGCGTGCTCGCGCACCTGGGCGATGCACCGTGCAAACTGGCGGGCGCCGCCGTCGGGCAGATCGTCTCGATCTACCGACGTCACCACCACGTGGCGCAAGCCCAGCTCCGCCACCGCCTGGCCGAGGTGCCGAGGCTCCTCCGGATCCAACCTGCCGGGCATCCCCGTCTTCACGTTGCAGAAGGCGCACGCACGAGTGCAGATGTCCCCCAGGATCATCACGGTGGCGTGCTTTCTGGCCCAGCACTCGCCGATGTTCGGGCAGGCGGCCTCCTCGCAGACCGTGTTGAGGCGCTGGCGGCGCATCAGCGCCCGGGTCTCCTCGAATGCGGGCTCTGGCCGGGAGCGCAGACGCACGCGGATCCACGGCGGCTTGCGAGCGATGGCGGTGTCGTTGGTAGGCGCCATGGGCTCCCAATTACTCATTGCCAAAGTTAGCACGCCAGCCCTCGGAACACGGCAAGGCGGGCTCGCAGCCCGGGGAATGCCGGAGGGCCGCCTTCCGGCCCAGCATCCGGCTGGCGCCGCACCGCGTGGTAACCTCGGCGGCCGCGCCCCTGCAGCACCGAGGAGACTGCGTGAAGCTCGCCACCTTCAGCTGCGGCAATGCACCGCGCATCGGCGTCGTCATCGGCGACGAACTCGTCCCGCTCGATGCTGCCGCGCCGGAGCTCCCGACCGAGACCTGTGCGCTGCTCAGCGCCGGCTCGGACGCACTCGACACCGCGCTGAGCGCCGCCGAAGCCGCCGCGACGCGCCTGCCGCTGGCGGACGTGCACCTGCATGCCCCCATCCTGCGTCCGCCGAAGATCCTGGCCATCGGTCTCAACTACGCCGACCACATCGCCGAGACGGGCCGCGATGCACCGAAAGTGCCCACGGTCTTCAACAAGCAGGCAACGGCGGCGGTGGGCCCGAGCGATCCGATCCACCGCCCACGCGTCTCGGACAAGCTCGACTACGAGGGGGAGCTCGGCTTCGTCGTCGGCCGCCGCTGCCGCCACGTACCCAAGGAACGCGCGCACGAGGTGATCGCCGGCTTTGCGATCGTCAACGACGTCAGCGTCCGCGACTGGCAGGTGGCCTCGCCGACCTTCACCATGGGCAAGTCCTTCGACACGCACTGCCCCTTCGGCCCCTGGATCACCACCGCAGACGAAATCCCCGACCCGCACGCGCTCCGCCTGCGCACCTGGGTGAACGATGAGCTGCGCCAGGATTCCAACACACGGCACCTGATCTTCGACTGCTTTGCCCTGGTCGAGCACCTCTCGACGGCCTTCACCCTCGAGCCCGGGGACCTGATCTCGACCGGCACGCCGAGCGGTGTGGGCATTGGATTCCAGCCACGCCGCTTCCTGGCTGCCGGAGACACGGTGAGAATCGAGATCGAGGGCCTGGGGCGCATCGAGAACCGCGTCATCGAGGAGCCGGAAGACACCACCCGGATCTGAGAAGCTCTGGAGGACGGGAGATCCGCAGGAGTGCACGGTCGAGGCGATCGGCGCCATCGATCGACGCAGCGGCGGGGTCACCTCCCCCGGGCTCACTCGGGCCGGTCGGCGTCGGGTCCAAACTCCTCCCGGTTCTGCTCGCGAATCGCCTCGATGATGAGTGGGTAGTCGGCCTGCGTGACCGTGCGCCCGATCTCGTTGAAGGGCGCCTGGATGGCCAGCGATTCCTCGACATCGATCTCGAGAGTGACCCAGTCGGCAAATCGAAACGCGAGCAGGCCTTCGGGGTTGGAAATCTCCAGGGGCTCTGGCGCATCTCCGCAGGCCTCGCGCAGCGACTCGGGCGCGCGGTCGGCGGGCACCAGCCACGGCGTGACCGGGTTCGCGGTGTCGAAGTTGCGACGCAGGGTGAGCTCCTTGTCGGGCAGGCGCCGGCTCGAATCCCACCAGAGCTGATCCACGGCGCGCATGGCATCCTCGCCCACCGATTTCGGAACCGCCCCGAGCACCTCGAGAAGGCGTTCGCTCCAGGCGTCGACGCTTCGGTTGAAGAGATGCTCGGTTCGCGTGAGACGGCGATGAGCGACCGCAATCACGACCTTGACGCCCAGCAGATTGGAGTAGAGGTCCTCGGGCGAGAACGCGGACGCCGTTTCGGGGAACGTCTTGACCCACGACCAGCCGTACCACGTGGCGATCTCGTGCCAGATCGAAAGCTGGAAGCCGACCCACTCCGCCAGCTGAATCGTCATGCGGCTGCGGCCGTACCGGTCGACGAGCTCCGGGGCGACGGGCTTCACCACCACCCGCCGCTGGCCGCCCTCGTCCGGCAGCACGATCGTGGTGCCATCGTAGATGTGGCGCGCGATCTCCGCCCCGAGATAAAGAGCCCAATCCACGTAGTCGCGCAGATGGGCCGTGTCGATGAAGCCGCCGCGACAGGTGTACACGAGCCCATTGTGCTCCCGCATCCCGCGCCTCGCGTCGCTGGGATCGACGGATCGGGTGAGGGCGCCGCTGTCATAGGTGTGCGGCCCGACGTCGTCTGGACCCATGAGGTTCCCGATGCGAAATCCGGGCACCGGCACAGCGCCCACCCGCACCTTGAGTCCGGTCCCGAAGGCGCAGCAGGGGCGAAGTCGCTTGCGGATGGGGATGCCCGCGAGTGCGGAGGGATGGGGATCGCGCGCGATCGAATCGAGGGGATCGCCCTCGAGCAGGATCCGCGCGTCGTCGAGCGTGGGCTGTTCCTGGGTGCTCCAGCGCGGTGGCTGAGTGGCGCAAGCCATGCCGAGTCCCATCAGGGCGAGCATGAGCAGCCGAGTCATTGCGTGCAAGACGGAGTCCTCCGGCGAGCGCATCCGCGAAAGCTTGCGCCTTCTCTCCGCCGCCATCCACTGTTGAGGCTCGAAACGAGAGCCGATGGCGAAGAGCGAGCAGCTCGGCTGCGAAACAGGGACCGGAACGCTGCGCTAATGGTCAGTGATGGTCAGAAGTGGCCGATTTGAACCCCGGAGACGTCACCTGTGTCCAACTCGGGGCCACACACACCCAGTAGGAGCCCTTCCATGCGAACCATCACCGTCCTCGCACTCTCGCTGTTTCTGACCCTCGCCCTGGCACTGCCGGCCGCCACCGCGCTCGCCGAGACCGAGGAGCCGGCGCCGGCCGAGTCCGCCGCCGAAGCCAAGAAGGGCGGGAAGAAACCCAAGCGCGAACGGCAGACCCAGCCGCGGCAGCCCGAGCGCGCGTACGAGGGCAGCATCGCCGCGGTGAATGCCAAGCGGCTCTCGGTAGTGCTCCGCTCGGGCAAGACGCAGCGCTTCCCGCGCCAGGATTCGACCGCCGTGCGGGGACACAAGCGCTCGTGGGACGACCTGGCTGTTGGTGACGCGGTGAAGGTGCGCATGCGGGGCAAGGAGATCCACACCGTCGTGGTGCAGCCGAACGCTGCGGCGAAGGCTTCCATCGAAGAACAGCGCGAGGCACGTCGAGCGCAGTACGAGAAGAGCCTGAAGGCCAAGCAATCTACGCCGAAGAAGAAGCGGAAGGCCGAGGCTCAGTAGCTCACGGGTGGCGGCCGCCATCCTGCACTCCCCATCCGTCAGCTTCGATTCCCGCCCCGTCGCATGCCGCACGCCGGACGACCGGGCCACAGGTGCAGTAAGGTCACACCATGGGCGGAACCGGCGCGGATCGCGCGTGGGTGCGGGGCCTATGCCTGCTGCTGATCGTGGGGCCGTACTTCTACTACGCGTGGTTCGCATGGACCCACCTGAACCCGATCGAGTTCGCGGACGCAGTCACGTATTTGTGGCCCGAGCCCTTGAACGTCCACTACTGGACCAACCGCAGCCTCACCCAACGCCTGCTCTACAGCCTGCTCGGCAACCGCCTCGGCGCCATCGCGGCGGCACAGCTCTTCCTCTTCCTGCTGACGGCTGTGGGTCTGTTCGGCCTGTTGGCGCGTCGGGGCAAGCCGCTCGCCAACCTGGCTCTCGCAGCGGCGCTGGCCTTCGTGTTCTCCTCGTATGCGTTCAATGCCAGCGCCGTGGCAATCAGTGCGGAGCCCGTCTTTCTCTGCCTGTTGCTGCTCTTTCCGTGCGTACTCTTCCTCGAGCGGGGACGCTTTGGCGCGCATCTCGTTCTGGCAGTCGGACTGGCGTTCGTCTTCTCACGCAACCTTGCACCCTTCACGCTGCTGGCGCTGCTGGCCGTGCGGTTGCTGGCGGCGCGGCGGGGGCCGGATCGCGTGCGCTGGGGCGTGTACTCGCTGTTGGTCGCCGCCTCCCTCGCGAGCATCGCGGTGACGGCACGCCACGACACTTCGCTCTCGGTGAACACGGTGAACAACATCTACCGGCGGGTGCTGCCGGTCCCCGAGTTGGTGGAACGATTTCACGCGAAGCACGGCATGCCGGACGGCCCCTGGGTAGAGGCATGCAGCGGCAAGTACGTGCTGGACCCGTGCATCGGTCGACCGCTCCTGACGGTGGATCCGGTCAGCCGAAACTACGCGCTCCTCGAAGACCGCCAGGGTTTCGTGCGCTGGGCGCGGGATGCCGGGCGCCGCGCGTACTTGTCGCATCTCTTCTGGGACGACCCGATGAGAACGCACACGCTCTTCCAGATGCACTTCGCGCGATATGCGAGCGACGACGGCATCCGTTTTCCGATCCGCCATCTCGGAAAGCAGCGACCCAGCAACGTGCCCAACAACCGTGCCAGCATCGAAGCGTCGGGCGTGGGGCGCGAGGTGGGTTTCCTGGGCTTCGACTCCCTCTCCCTACTGCGGGACACCCTGCTGCCGCTGGGCTTCGCGCGGCTCCATTCGCTGATCTTCCTCATCGCCGTCGGAATTGCGCTGTGCCGCGCACTTCCGGCGAGCGGCTATCTGGCCCTCGGCACCGGCATGCTCGCCGGCGGCCTCGCGTCGTTCTTCCTGGCGTACTTCGGGGACGCCGTCGAGATTCCCCGGCACGTCTTTCCGCCACTCGTGCTGCTCGTCCTGGGCGGGGTGGTCTACTGGCTCTCGCTCTTCGGAATCGCCGCGCGAGAGCTTTCGCGGGCCCGTGCGCAACAGAGGCTGGTGGCGGCAGCGGCGCTGCTGGCGGGGCTGCCCCTCGCGTGCGGGCGCGATCCGGGAGATGTGCCCTACTCCGAGCCACAGAGCGTATTCCTCATCGTGCTCGATGCCGCGTCCGCCGCCTACTTCGGCACCTACGGCGACCCGCACGGCGCGAGTCCGCACATCGACGCCCTGGCTGCCGAGTCCATCGTCTTCGAGAACGCCTACGGCCAGTCGGCCTCGACGCCGCCGTCGGTGGCGAGCTTGCTGACGGGGGTGCGCAGCCGGACCCATCGGATCGACGGCACGTCGGCCCTCTCGCCCTGGCTACAGCCACTCCCCGAGATCTTGAATACGCGGGGCTTCGCCACCATCGGCGTCGTCTCGAACCCGCTGGCGGCCTTCCAGCTCGACCGCGGCTTCGACACCTACGTGCGCGCCTGGGAGCTCGCTCATCTCCAGAAAGGCCGCGCGCGCGAGGACGAGCTCGACTACGTGGTCACGCGGCCGAGCGACATCAATGAGCAGGTGATTCCGCTCTTGCGCGGGCTGGCCGGTTCCCGGGTGCTCGCCTACGTCCACTACCTCCAGCCCCACTTTCCCTACGACCCGCCGACGGAGCTGCGCAACGCGTTCGACCCGCCTCCGCGCGAAGAGAAGTGGGACGACCTCTACGCCTCGCTGCTCGCCGCCAACCGCTCGGGAAGCGCCGCCGCGGGTACGATCGAGGCACTCGAGGCGCGCTACCGCGCGAACCTGCGCTGGGTGGACACGGCGGTGGGCGAGCTCCTCGACTGGCTGCGTGCTGCGGATCGCTACGACGACGCCCTGCTCGTGCTCACATCCGATCACGGGGACGCCTTCTTCGGCCACCACCTCTTTGGTCACAACTCGACGCTCTACGACGATATGACCCGGGTGCCGCTCCTGGTGAAGCCGCACCGCGGCTCGGGTATCGAGCCGCGGCGCATCGCGAATCCCGTCGAGGGCGTCGACGTTGCGCCCACCATCCTCGACGCAGTCGGCATCCCGCCCGCGGGCCAGTTCGAGGGCGACAGCCTGCTGCCGTTGATGCGCGCCGAGGTGGCGGAGCTGCCGGGCTTCGAGATCGTCACCTCGACGATTCGGCTGCGCTCCGATGCGGTGCGTATCGAGGAGTACAAGCTGATCCGGCACTCCGACGGCTCCGAAGAGCTCTACGACCTGGATCGCGATCCGG
>JAFDDG010000097.1 GCA_019310965.1 Deltaproteobacteria bacterium | reverse complement strand
TTCTTCCTCGTGGTCTTCTTCCGTGTGGCCTTCTTGCGGGTCGCTTTCTTTCGCGTGGTTTTCTTCCGCGCAGCCTTCTTGCGGGTAGTCTTCTTCCGCGTGGCCTTCTTCTTGCGTGCGCTCATGGTGACCTCCCTCCCCCAGGTTGTCCCGATTCTAGGCCTGTGGAGAAAGCCGGGTCAACGCAGTTCGTGGTCGCCGGCGAGGCGCTCCGGTAGCCTGTACCCATGCAGGTGACCGTGAAACTCTTCGGCTCGGTGCGTGAGGCGACGGGCTGCAAGGAGCTCAGCGTCGAGCTCCGCGACGGTACGACCCTGGGCGAGCTGCGCGAGGAGCTGGCGCGCGATTACGCGATCTTCGCGGAGTTGGGCGAGCGTCTGGCGGCAGCGATCAATTTCGACGTAGCGGCCTTCGAGACGGGGCTTGTGGATGGTGACGAAGTGGCTTTCTTGCCTCCGGTAGCGGGCGGGGCCGGGCGCTGCGTGCTCTCCGAGGCGCCTCTCGACCCGGCTACCGTCGTGGCGCGGGTATCTAGCCACGGTAATGGCGGGCTGGTCACGTTCAGCGGTGCCGTGCGGGATCACGCGCGCGGCCAGGAGATTCGTCACCTGGAGTACGAGGCCTACCCGGGCATGGCCGAGCGGGAGATGGAAAAGATCTGCCACGAGGCGGAGACGCGCTGGCCGGGCGCGTGCGTTGCCATCTCGCACCGGGTGGGACGCCTCGAAGTCGGCGAGCTTGCCGTCGTCGTCGCCGCCGCCGCACCGCACCGCGCGGAGGCCTTCGAGGCCGCCCGCTTTGCCATCGACACGCTCAAGCAGACCGTCCCGATCTGGAAGAAGGAATTTGCGGAGGGGGGGGATTATTGGGTGGACGACCGACCGTGAGCGATCCCAGCCCCAACCGTCGAATGAGCCACGGGCCGGACGACCGACCGTGAGCGATCCGTCGCCTGCGTCCGCGCGCCACCACCATCGCAAGGCGGCGAAGCGGCAGGTGCCCAGCGTTGTCGTGACGGTGAGCGACACGCGTACTGCCGAAACCGACACCGGCGGTGCCACCGTGCAGGAATTGCTCGAAGCGGCCGGGCACCGCGTGGTCGAGCGCCGCATCGTGCCGGACGAGCCCGGCGCCATCAGTGCTGCATTTCACGAACTCGTCGCTCGTGAGGATGTCCAGGCGTTGGTCTTCACCGGAGGCACCGGTGTCGCGCCCCGAGACATCACGCCCGATACGCTGGAGCCCTTGCTCGACCGGGTCATCCCGGGCTTCGGCGAGCTCTTCCGCGCGCTGTCCTACCAGGAGATCGGCTCCGCGGCGTTGTTGTCGCGCGCGCTGGCGGGTCTCAGGCGGGGCCGGGTGGTGTTCGTGCTGCCGGGCTCGAGGGGCGCCGTGCGCCTCGCGCTCGAGAAGCTCCTGCTGCCAGAGCTCGGGCACCTGGCGGCCGAGGCCGTGAAGACCCGCTGATCTGAGCCGGTGGCTTCAAGCCCCACCCGAGCCCCACCGAAAAGGGCGGGGTGTGCCTCCCGCTCCGTGTGCTGCTGCTGCTGGCTCTGTGCATCGCCCGGCTTCCCGCCACGGCGGAAGTCTTCAGCTGGGTGGACGAGCACGGCGTCACGCACTTCGGCGACGATCCCGCAGCCGCGCCGGAAGGCACGATCCACGGTCCCGAAGCGCTGAAGGCGCTCTGGCAAGACGGGGTCGTGGCGCCGGGCAGCGCCAGTGCCGAGCTGGAGAAGTCGACGCTTGCCGACGAGCGCCTGCGGCGGCTGTTGCGCGGCGCCCTTGCCGATCTAGAGCGGGGCGAAAATGCTCGCGCCCGGGTCGCGCTCGAGAGCATTTTGCGCCGGCAGCCGGGGCAGGCCGATGCGCACTGGTACCTGGGGTTGCTGGCGCGTCAGCGCGGCCGTTACGAGCTCTCCGCAGTGCATCTGCGCAAGTTCCTCGCGTCGGCCGGTGATGCCCATGAAGCGCGGCGTGTCGCTGCTCAGCAAAAGCTCGAGCAGCTCGATGATGAGAGGCGGCTGGCCGACGCGGAGCATCTGACGCGCCAGAACGAGTGGATCGGTGTTACGCACCCCCATTTCCGCGTGCACTACGACGCCGCCCTCGGCGCGGCCTCGCCGGATTACTCGACCCGCGTGCTCGGCTATCTCGAGGCTGCGTACGGCGAGGTCGGCGAGCGCCTGGGCAGCGTGCCCGACGAGCCGCTCGGCGTAATGCTCTACGGCAAGGCGGCCTACCTGCGCGCGCACCGCCATCGCTTCAGCTTCCAGACGGTCGGATTCTTCGACGGGCGCATCCACGTGGTGTCGGCGGCGCATCCGACCGGTGAGCTGCGCGCACTGCTCTTTCACGAGTACACCCATGCGGTCTTCCGCGAGCAGACGGGCGGCGACCGCCCGTTCTGGCTCAACGAGGGCATGGCGGAGCTCTCGGAGCGCGCGTCGCGCCAACAGAGCGGTCTCACCCGGGGCGAGCGCTCCGTGCTGCGCCGCCGCATCGACGCGGGACAGTGGATCCCGCTGCTGCGGCTCGCGCCGAGCTTTGCCGGGCTCGACGACGAGGACGCGCGTGCCGCGTATCTCGAGGCCACGGCCGCGGCCGAGTGGATCGTGGCGCGCACCAGCAGTGAGCAGCGCCGGCGGGTGCTCGAGCTTCTCGACACGGGTGAGGCCGACGACGCCGCGCTGGGCGCGGGGCTGGGTCTCTCCACCAGCGCGGTGGATGCGGGCGTGCGCGAGTGGGTACGCGGCGAGTTTGCGCCCGCGCGACTCGATCTCGCGCCCTAGCACCCTTCGTCGAGCTGGCGCGAGCCTTCGAGCAAGAGTTCCGTCACCGATGCATTGATGGTGCGTTCCGGCGCAGCGCGCTTCGGCTCGAAGCTGAAGTGGCCGCGATCCGCCGACACGATGGAGAGTGCGGCGTCGAAGCCTTTCTGCGCCTTGGTCTCGGCGTGGATCGGCATGCCCTCGTGGAGCCACAGGAAGCCGGCGTCGTCGTCGCTCTCGATCAGCAGCACGCCGGTCTTGCGGCCCATCTCGAGCATCTGGAGCAGGGCGAAGGGCGGAATCTCCGCCAGGTTGCCCTGCACGCAGTCGCCCAGCGCTGGGCGCTCGGCCAATACTGTCTGGGCTTCATCGGCGATTGCGGGAGCGTCGAGCGTCAGATCCATGCGGCAGAAAGTCAGCAGCTCTTTGCCGATCTCGATGCGATCGCCGCTGGCCAGCGTGTGCTCTTCCACGCGTTCGCCGTTGACGAAGGTGCCGTTGGTGCTGCCGAGGTCGCGCAACAGGAGGCCGGCCGGCACGGGCACGATCTCCGCGTGGCGGCGGCTGGCATCCGGGCTCGCCAGGGTCACCAGGCAGCTGCGGCTGCGGCCGATCACCACGCAGCCCTCGTCCGGCAGTGCGACTGGCGGGTGCGGCGGCAGGAACAGCATTGCTTTGCCGGGAGCACTCATCTCCGTCTTCCGGTCGGCCGGTCGGGAACGCCGCTTTACGCCTTCCTGAACGCATCCCCTCGGGGTGGCTCGGGCTCGATCGTGAAGCCCCTCAGACCCTGCGGAGGCTCCTCCGCTGCGGCGACCTCCGTGACCCTGGCGCCGGCGGGCCCGCGCCGGCAGAAGGCGAGCAGCTGCTCCACGGCCTGTGCCGGGCCCTCGAAGACGGCCTCGACGCTGCCGTCCGGCTGGTTGCAGACCCAGCCGTCGACTCCACGGCGCAGCGCTTCTTCCCGTGTCGCAGCGCGGAAGCAGACGCCCTGGACCCGCCCGCGCACCCGCGCGCGGCGCCGCAAGCGTCCGCTCACCCGTCCTCGTCCCGGTCGGTGTAGAGATCGAAGTCCACCAGCTCCTCGCGCATGTAGGCCTGCAGCCGCTGCATCAGCCGAGCCTCGAGCTGGCGCACGCGCTCCCGCGACACACCGAACTCTCTCCCGAGGTCGGCCAGAGTCTTCGGCTCCTCCGAGAGCAGCCGTTCGCGCAGGATCTGTTGGTCGCGTGCGTCCAATCCTTCGGAGAACGCCGCGACCTTCTCCTGGAAGAGGCCGCGTAGCTCGGCGTCCCCGACGGCGTCTTCCGCGCTCGGTGTGCGCGCCGGGATGAAGTCGCCCATCTCGCTCTTGTCCTCGTCCCGGCGTACGGGTGCGTTCATCGACAACTCGGGTCGCGCCAGCCGCTCCTCGAAGTCGATCACGTCCTGCTCGCTCACCTCGAGTCGCTCGGCCAGCAGAGCGGGCTCGGGGTGGAAGCCCTGACGTTCGAGCTCGCGCTTCTCCTTGTTGAGGCGGAAGAAGAGCTTGCGCTCTGCCCGCGAGCGGCCCACGCGCACCATGCGGATGTTGTCGATCAGGTATTTGAGGATGAACGCCCGAATCCAGTACACGCCGTACGAGGAGAGCTTCACCCCCTGGCTCGGGTCGAAGCGCTGCACCGCCTGCAGCAGTCCGAGATTGCCCTCCTGGATCAGGTCCAGGGTGTTGGCCCAGGCGCGCCGGTACTCCATGGCGATCTTCACCACCAGGCGCAGGTTGGCGAGCACGAGCTGTCGCCCGGCCTCCTTGTCGCCCTGCTCACGCCAGCGTACGGCGAGCTCGTGCTCTTCTTCGCGGGAGATCGGCGGGTGCTTCGCGAGCTGCGCCATGTAGCGGGTGAGCGCATCGCTCGGCTCGAGGCCACGCTCACTCGTGGCCGGGCGCGCGGGTAGCAACGCATCCGGACTTCGTGCCGGCAGTGTGCCGTGATCGGGGGGTTCCGAGGAACTCAACGCGTGCGACCTCGCGGGAGCGCGCCGCGCTGGACGATAGCGCAGCGAGGCACAGCTCCGGTTAGAGCTTGGCTTCCTTCCAGTGTTCCAGCAGCTCGAGCAGCAGCCGCACGCCGACTCCGGTGGCGCCGCGGGGCTGCGTCGGTGCGACGTGCGTCGTCCAGGCGGTGCCCGCGATATCGAGGTGCGCCCAGGGGGTTTCTCCGACGAACGCGGCCAGGAAGGCAGCTGCGGTCGAGGGGCCGGCTTCGCGGCCGGCGCCGGTGTTCTTGATGTCGGCGACGGGGCTCTTCACCGCCTTGTGGTGGCCCTCCAGCAGCGGCAATGGCCAGGCCAGCTCGCCGACGGCGTCGCCGGCCTGGCGCAGGCGCTCCGCGAGCTGCTCGTTGTTGGCGAACAGGCCGGACGCCCAGCGCCCCAGGGCCACGACGCAGGCGCCGGTGAGCGTGGCCAGGTCGACGATGGCGCTCGGCTTGAACTCCGTGCACGCGAAGTGGAGGGCATCGGCGAGAACGACGCGCCCTTCGGCATCGGTGTTGAGCACTTCGATCGTCTTGCCGGAAGCCGACGTGACGACGTCGCCGGGGCGATAGGCGGTGGCGCTGGGCAGGTTTTCGGCGGCGCCGATGATTCCCACCACCGGATGGGGCACCTTCAGCAGCGCGCAGGCGCGCAGGGCTCCCACCACCGTGGCGGCGCCCGACATGTCGTGCTTCATCTCGTCCATGCCGGCCGAGGGCTTGATCGAGATGCCGCCCGAATCGAATGTAACGCCCTTGCCGACGAAGCACAGCGGCCGGGCGTTCTTCTTTGCGCGGGCCGGCTGGTGCTCGAGTACGATCAGCCGCGGCGGGTTGGCGCTGCCGCCGCCCACTGCGAGAATCGCGCCCATCTTTCGCTTCTCGAGCTCGGGGACGCCCAATACCCTCACCTTCAGGCCGACTTCCTTGGCGACCTTGCGAGCCTCCCGCGCCAGCGCTGCCGGCGGCAGCTCGTTGCCGGGAGCATTCGAGAGGTCGCGCGCCAGGTTCTGCGACTCGGCGAGGATGGCGCCGCGCTTGGCGCCCTGGCGCGCGGCGCGCACGTCACCATCGCGATCGAAGCTGATCTGCACGGCGCTGACCTTGCCCGGCGGATCTTCCGGCTTCTGCTGGTAGGCATCGAAGCGGTAGCTGCCCAGCACGGCGCCTTCGGCCAGGGCCTGTGCCATCGCAGCGGCTTTCATGCGGCGGGGGGTCCGCGGCGCGCTGATCGTGAGCTTGGCGGCCTTGCGGGCGCTGGCTTCCCGCACGGCGGTGCCGCCCACGCGTCGGATCGCGTCCGTGTCGATCGCGTTTTCGGGCCCGAGACCGAGCACCAGCACGCGCTTTGCGGGCAGACTGCCGTTGGGATAGAGCAAGAGCTTCTGGTCCTTCTTGCCGCGAAAGTCGCCGCTCGCGACCGCGGCTGCGATGTCGCCTCCCAGGAGGCGGTCGAGCCTCGCCAGCCGCGCGGGCAGCCGCTGCTCGCCGTCGCCGAGCACTCCGATCGGCACGACCAGCAGGTCGGTCCGGCTCTCCTGGGGGCTGCGCGAATCCGTGGTGATGAGCATCACTTCTCCTTTATCGGACGGGAGCTTTCTTGAACTCCCTCAGGCCGTTTCCTAACCTCGGTCGGGCTTTCGACAGGGGTGGGTGGAATGCTGTTCGCTGCGACGGGTGCGAATCTCGCGAGCCTCGACGTGATGAGTCTCATCTGGCAGGCGAGTTGGATCGTACAGCTCGTGATGCTGATGTTGGCGGTGATGTCCGTCGTCTCGTGGGCGATCATTTTCGTGAAGTGGCGCGAGCTGCGCCGTGCGGAGCAGGATAGCGAGGCATTTCTCGAGGTCTATCAGGAGGGCTCGCTGGATGCGGCCTATCAGGTCGCGCGCGATCTCGATCGCAGTCCGCTGGCGAGCATCTTCCTCTCCTCGTACGGCGAGATCAACGGCATGGCGCGCCACCCGGACGGCTCGATCACCGAGAGCCAGGCCAAGGCGCTCCGACGCCACATCGGTTGGGCGTCGTCCCGCGAAGGGCTGCGCATCGAACGCGGGCTGCCGTTCCTCGCGACCACCGGCAGTGCGGCGCCGTTCATCGGGCTGTTCGGAACCGTGGTGGGCATCATCAATTCGTTCCAGGGCATCGGTGCCGCCGGTTCCGCGAGCCTCGCCGTCGTCGCCCCCGGCATCGCCGAGGCGTTGATCGCGACTGCCATGGGGCTCGTGGCTGCGATTCCAGCGACGATCTTCTACAACTACTTTGTCGGCGAGCTGCGCGGTCTCACCGCGGCCATCGATCTCTTCACCGCGGACTGCGAGGGCGATCTGTTGCACCACGGTGCACGGCCCGGGTCTCGGGGCTGAGCCGTGGCCATCATGCCCAGAGCGGGCGGCGTGCACCGCCCGATGGCCGATATCAATGTCACACCCATGGTGGATGTGATGCTCGTTTTGCTGGTGATCTTCATGGTCACGGCGCCGCTGATGCAGCAGGGCGTTGACGTTGATCTGCCCGAGACCACCAGCCAGCCGCTCACGGTGAGTGACGAGCCGCTGATCCTCAGCGTGAAGAAGGACGGCAGGTACTACGTCGGACGCAAGGAGCTGCCCATCGAGGAGTTGCGGGCCAAGCTCGAGGCCATCTTCGAGGGGCGCGACAGCAAGGAGCTCTTTTTGCGGGCGGATGCGGAAGCGCCGTATGGGCTGGTGGTGAAGGCGCTGGCGGCAGCCCGGGAGGCCGGCGCCAAGAGCCTCGGCATGGTGACGGAGCCCGAAAGCTGAGTGGGTGGAGGCGAGGGTGCGAGACGTAGCCATCGGTCTCGGCGAGCGGCATCGTCAGGAGTTTCGCCGCTTTGCGCTGCTCTCGCTGGCGCTGCACCTGGTGGTGGGGGTCGCGTTGCTGATCTCGCCTTCCGGGCCGCAGATCGCGCCGCCGCTGGGGGTGCGGGTGCGGCTGGTGGCTGCTCCCCCCGCCGCGACGCCCCCGAAGCCGGTGGCGAAGCCCGCTCCCGCGCGGCCGAGGCCGAAACCCAAGCCCCCGAAGCCAGCGCCGGTGGTGTTGCCGACGCAGCCCACCACCCCCAAGCCCGAACGCAAGCCCGAGCCGAAGCCGCCCGAACCGGTGCCCGAGGTGCCGCCGCAGGAGGAGGGGTACGTCGACGTGCTCGAGCAGCTGCGGGCGGAGCTCGGCGAGGAGGCGCCCCCGGAGGCGCCGCCCACGCAGGTGGCGGCGACCGGGCCGATCGGAACGCCGGACGGCGCCCCGGTGTCTGCGGAGGTGGCTGCCTGGCTACGCGCAGCGCGGGCTCACGTGAGGCGCAACTGGGCGGTTCCCCCGGCCTTCGAGATGCTGAGCCTGGTGACGACGATCTCGGTCGATCTCGACGCCGCCGGCAACGTGCGCGGCCAGCCGTCGGTCGAGTCGCGCTCGGGCAACCCCTGGTACGACGAGAACGTGGTGCGCTCGATCCAGAAGGCGAGCCCGATCCCGGCCCCGCCGAAGGCCGGGCGCTGGACGTTCGTGTTCCGGTCGGATCGCGACTGATGCGGCGCAGCGCTGTGGCCGTGTCGCTCGCGGCACTCGTGTTGCTCGCCGGCGTTCCCGCCGCCGCGCAGGACCGGCCGGCTGTGGTCGTGACGCCGGGCGCGTCGCGCACGTTCAAGGTCGCCGTGCAGGACTTTCTCGACACCTCGGCGGCGCCGAAGCCCGGACGGTCTGCGAAGTTCCGCGAGTACATCGAGAACGGGCTCGAATTCAGTGGCGTCGTCGATGCGCTGTCGCACGCGGCATTTCTGGGGCCCGAGACCAGCGGGGCCCTCGACGGCGGTCGGCAGGTCGTCTGTGGAGACTGGTCGCAGATCGGCGCCGACGCGCTGGTCGAGGGCACGCTTCGCGTGGATACGGAGTTGGTGGTCGACTATCGGGTCTGGGACGCAACGCGCTGCACGCGGCTGGCGCGCAAGCGCTACCGCCAGCCGGCAACGGCGGATCCCGCCGCGGTGGGCCGCCGCATCGCCGACGACATCGTGGCGGCTTTTCTCGGGGTGCGCGGTGTGTCGGCCACCGAGCTTGCCTTCGTCTCGACCCGCAAGGGCAACACCGAGATTTTCGTCGTGGGGGTCGACGGCTCGAATCCGCGCGCGGCCACCGCCAATGGATCCATCAATGCCTTCCCGTCCTGGACCCCCGAGGGCGACGGCATCGTCTACACCTCCTACCGCCATCGCGACACGCCGCGCTTGTTTCTCTCGAGCCGCGGGCGCGGTCGGCCGGGGCGCCTGTTGCGCAGCCTGCGTGGGGGCTACGCCGAGTATCGCGGGGTCTACGCGCCCGATGGCAAGAGCCTGCTGGTGGTGCTGAGCGCGCCCGGGGCCGCGTCGGACATCTACCGGGTGCGGCCGCAGGGCACGAAAGCGACGGCTCTCTCACGGCACCGGGCCATCGAGGTGGCGCCGGCCTGGTCGCCGGATGGCCGGCAGGTGGCCTTCGCCTCCGACCGCACGGGGGCGCCGCAGATCTACCTGATGAGCGCCGACGGCTCGAACCAGCGGCGCCTCACCTTCCAGGGCAGCTACAACTCGCACCCGGCCTGGTCGCCGGACGGCCGCTGGATCGCCTACGAGAGCCGGATCGGGGGCCAGTTCGACATCTGGCTCACGGACCCCGAGGGAAGCGTGAGCCTGCCGCTGGTCCAGCACCCGCGAAGCGACGAGACGCCGTCCTGGGCGCCGAACTCGCGCAAGCTGGCCTTCAGCTCCCGGCGTCGGGGCCGGGCCGACATCTACGTCATCGACGTGAACGGCGAGAATATGCGTCGGATCACCCAGGGAGCCGGGGATAATACGAGCCCCTCGTGGGGCCCGTTCCCGCGCTAGGCTCTCCGGCCGCCAAGGGGGGCGAGAGGTTCATGCAGAATATGGGAAAGGTAGGGGCCAGCTTGATGGCCGGCCTCGCGATCGCCTGGACGACGGCGTGCGTGACGCCTGCCGAGCATCGCAAGCTGCAGCGCAGGGTGCACATGCTCGAAAACGGGGGAGCCTCCGGGCCCACACGGGAACGCACCCGCGTCGCGGATCTGGGTGCGCGCCTGGATACACTCGAGATCGAGCTCCGCCGCCTGAACGGACGTCTCGAGGAGAGCGAGCATCGCACCCGGGAAGCGCTCGGGGAGGCCCGCGCGGCGCGCCGCGAAGCGGCACAGCCCGCCGCTGCCGAGCCGCCGCTCGCTCCCGACGGCGCCGGCGTCGGCGGATCCGAGAGCAACTCCGCCGATCTCGATGCCTATCGCGACGCGCGAGCCGCGTGGAGCGATGGCGACGCCGATGCTTGTATTGACCGGTTCCGGAACTTCTTGCAAACTTACCCGTCCTCTTCGTACGCGGAGAACGCATCGTACTGGATGGCGGACTGTTACTTCAAACGCGGTGATTTCAAGACCGCCGTCTTGCGCTTCGACGACGTGGTCGCGCGGTATCCCGACGGGACGCGTGCGCCCGACGCGTTGTATCGGCAAGGCGAGGCGTTGCTGCGGCTCGGTCCGGGCTACGGCAAGGCGGCGGGCAAGGCGTTCGAGCGCGTGGTCCAGGAGTATCCGAACTCGGCGCGAGCCACGGAAGCACAGAAGCAGCTCGAGCTGCTTCGATCAGGCTGAAGCAGGGGAGTCCATTGAACAAGCGCGACATGTCGAAGTTCAAGAAGTTGCTGACCGAGCAGCGCGACGATTTGATGGGCAACGCCCGGCGTGCCCTCTCGGGAGATATCCACGTCGACCCCGACGATTTTCCCGACGAGATGGATAGTGCTTCCTCGGAGGTGAACCTCCAGTTCACCGGCCGCCTTCGTGAACGCGAGCAGGGGCTCCTCTCGAAGATCGAAGCCGCACTCGAGAAGATCGAGGACGGCTCCTTCGGTGAGTGCAGGGTCTGCGGCGAAACCATCGGCGTGAAGCGCCTCAAGGCGCGGCCGGTGGCCGAGATGTGTATCGAGTGCAAATCCGACCAGGAACAGATCGAGCGCCGACGCGGCTGAAGCTGGCTCCCGGCGTCCGGCGGCCCCGCGAGCCGATTCCCGCCGCTCGCGGCGGGCCGGAGCCGAGCGTAGTCAAATGTTGGTTCTGGGCGTAGAGAGTTCATGCGACGAGATGGCCGCGGCCGTGGTGCGCGACGGACGCGAGATCCTGTCGAGCTGTGTGCACGGGCAGGCGGATGTGCACGGGCCCTATGGCGGCGTCGTGCCGGAGCTGGCGTCGCGGGACCACACGCGCGCGGTATCCCGCGTGGTGGCGAACGCATTGTCCGAGGCCGGACTCGCCCCGGAGCAGCTCGACGGCGTCGCCGTCACGGCCGGCCCGGGGTTGGTGGGCTCGCTGCTGGTCGGGCTCTCGTTCGGCAAGGCGCTGGCCTACCGGATGGGTCTGCCGGTCGTCGGCGTGCACCACCTGGAGGGGCACCTGGCGGCGACTGCGCTGGCGGCGCCCGATCTCGAACCGCCCTACGTCGGTCTGGTGATCTCGGGCGGTCACACGGCGCTGTATCGCATCGAGTCGGGGCGGCCTCCGCGGCTGCTCGGCCAGACCCGCGACGACGCGGTCGGCGAGGCGTTCGACAAGGTCGCGCGCCTGTTGGGGCTGCCGTATCCGGGCGGGCCCGCGGTCTCGGCTGCCGCGCGCGCGGGCTCGGAGGTTGCCCTGAAGTTTCCGCGGCCGCTCCTCGATCGTGCGGGCTTCGACTTCTCCTACAGCGGACTCAAGACGGCGGTGGCGCTCGAGGTGGAGCGCCGCGGTGAGCTGTCCGAGGAGGAGCGTGCGGACATTGCCGCTTCGTTCGAAGCCGCGGCGGTCGAACCGCTGGTCGTGAAGGCGCGGCGCGCGCTGGAGGCAGAAGGGGTCGGCGCCCTGGCCGTGGTGGGCGGGGTGGCCGCCAACCGGCGGCTGCGGGAGGAGATGGGTCGCGCAGCCTCGGCGATGGGCTTCCGCGCGGTATTCCCGCCGAGCGATCTGTGCACCGACAACGCCGCGATGATCGCCGCAGCCGGCTCAGCGCTCCTGGCCCGCGGAGAGGCTCACGGGCTCGACCTGAACTCGTTCTCTCGGGTTCCGGTGGGGAGCGCGCCGTGGAGCTCGGGCGGAGCGGCGTGAACGCCGGCCAGATTCGAGCGTTTCTCGAGCGTCACTCGCTGCTGGCGCGGCGCGACCTGGGCCAGAACTTCCTGTGCGATGCGGCCCTGGCAGAGCGGCTGGTCGGGTTGGCTGGCGTCGAGCCCGGCGACACGGTGCTCGAGGTCGGCACCGGCCTCGGCATCCTCACTCGCGCGCTTGCGGGACGGGCGGCGCGAGTCGTCACATTGGAAGTGGATGCGGGGCTCGTGCGTGCGTTGAGGGCCGAATCGCTGCTGCCGAGCAACGTCGAGCTGTTGCACGCGGATGCGCTCGCGGCGGATCTGCCCGGGCTCGTTGCCGCCGCCGGTACGCCGGTGCGTGTCGTGGCGAACCTGCCCTACGTGATCTCCGGGCCGCTGCTGCGCAAGCTGCTCGATCTGCACACGGCGCTCGTCGACTGGTCCGTGATGCTCCAGGCCGAGGTGGGCGCACGTCTGCTGGCGGAGTCCAACACGAAGGCTTACGGCTCGCTCACGGTGCTGCACCGGCTTCTGGTCGACGTGAAGCGTGAGATGAAGCTCTCGGGCGGCTGTTTCTTTCCAGCGCCCAAGGTGCACTCGGTCTTTCTGCGCATGCGACCGCTGGCGCGGCCTGCGCTGGCGGCGGGCGAGCTGCCCGAGGTCGAGCGCTTCTTGCGCGCGGCGTTCGGGCAGCGCCGCAAGACCCTGGCAAATGCCCTGCGCGGCGCCGGATTCGACACCGACGGGCTGGTGCAGCAGCTCGATGCGCTGGGCATCGATCCGCGTGCGCGGGCGGAGAGCCTCGCGCCGGTGGAGTTGTTGGCGCTCTCCCGCGAGCTGCGGAAGGCGCCGCCGTGACCGACGCCGAGATTCTGGAAGATCTCGTCGCGCTGGCCGAGAGCGCCGGGATGCCCGTGCAGCGCGTGCCCCGCGGCCGCGCCACAGAAGCCGGCCCGCCGGTGGCCAGCGCCGCCTGCCGCGTGGGAGGCGAGTGGCGCATCGTGCTCGTGGCCGGCGACTCGATCGAGGAGAGGATCGAGGCCGTGGCCAGCGCGCTGCGCGAGCGCCGGAGCGACTGGCTCGAGACACGCCACATTCCGCCGGCCCTGCGGCGGCGTCTAGAACGGGTCTGAAAATGCGCCCCGCGGGGGCCGTTTGCTTCCGATGCTGCTTGCCTTGCCCCGAGCTGTCACTTAGCCTCTCACTGTCCGAGGGGTCTCGCGCAGTGCGAACTCCATCGGCATGAACAGACCGCCCGAGTCGACCCATCGCTCGGGGGGCAAGAGATTTCGCCTGGACTGCCCAAAAAAACGCTCGGATCCATCGAGACCGAGACGGGGGCGGAAGAAGGCAACTCGCAGCAGGATGTGATTACCGCCTGGCTGTGAGCGCGCCGCGCCTCCGGATTCATCCGGCAGGCGCTTTTTTTGTTCCGACGATGATGGGCTGGCGAAGGGCGCGGAAGGCATCCCCTATGTCGACCGTGGCCGCTGAATCCGCTCGCGAGCATCGCGTGACGCTCCCCACCCTGCAGCGCCGCAAGCGCAAGGGTGAGAAGATCACCATGCTCACCGCCTACGACTTCACCTTCGCCCAGATCTTCGACACCGCTGGCATCGACGTGCTGCTGGTGGGCGACTCGCTCGGCAATGTCATTCAGGGCGAGAACACCACCCTGCCGGTGACGTTGGAGGAGTCGCTGTATCACACGCGGCTCGTGGCTCGCGGTGCGAGCCGGGCGCTGGTGGTGGCCGACATGCCGTTCGGCAGCTACCAGGTTTCGCCCGAGGATGCGGTGCGCAACGCCATCCGCTTCGTGAAAGAGAGCGGAGCACACGCCGTGAAGCTCGAGGGTGGCACCAGCATGCTCGACACCATCGCGCGCATCGTCACCTGCGAGATCCCGGTGATGGGCCATGTTGGCCTCACGCCCCAGGCCATCCACCGCATGGGCGGCCACCGGGTGCAGGGCCGCGGCGAGGCGGGTCGGGCCAAGGTGCTGGCCGATGCCAGGGCCGTGGAGGCGGCGGGGGCCTTCGCCGTGGTGCTCGAGGGCATGCCGATCGATCTCGCGCGGGAGGTGACGGCTGCACTCTCGATTCCGACCATCGGCATTGGCGCCGGCGTGCACTGCGACGGGCAGGTGCTGGTGATGCACGATCTCCTCGGGCTCAGCGGCTGGACACCGAGCTTCGTGAAACCCTTCGCGAACCTGGGTGCCGTGGCCTCCCAGGCCGCGCGGCGCTTTGCCGAAGAAGTCTCGGAACAGAAGTTCCCGGACGCAGAGCACTCCTACCGGTAGGACCGGGCGTGGAAGTCGTTCATACGATTCGCGAGCTGCAACGGCTCGCCGACGCGGAGCGAAGCGCGGGGCAGCGCCTCGCGCTGGTGCCCACCATGGGCGCGTTGCACGACGGCCATCTCTCCCTTGTGCGTGAGGGTCGGAAGCGGGCGGATCGCGTGTGGCTCACGATCTTCGTGAACCCGACCCAGTTCAACGACCCGAAGGATCTGGCCGTCTACCCGCGCACGCTGGAGGAGGATCTCGCGAAGTGCGAGGCCGCGGGTGTCGATGTCGTCTTTGCGCCGAATGCGAAGGAAATGGTTCCGGAAGGCAGCCAGACCCGGGTCGAGGTGGGGGAGCTCGGGCTGCCGCTGTGCGGCGGCACCCGGCCGGGCCACTTCAGCGGTGTGACGACGATCGTCTCCAAGCTATTCCTGGCTGCGAAGCCGCACGTCGCCGTATTCGGCGAGAAGGACTATCAGCAGCTGGCCATTCTTCGCCGCATGGCCCGGGACCTCAACTTCGACGTGGAGGTCGTCGGCGGCAAGACCGTGCGCGAGGCCGACGGGGTCGCGCTCTCGAGCCGCAATGTGAATCTGCATCCGGAGGCGCGGCGTCAGGCTCCGGTGCTGGTGCGCGCGCTGGAAGCGGCGCAACGCGCGGTGGCCTCCGGTGAGCGCGACTCGCGCGCGATCGTGCAGCTCGTGCGCCGCGAGATCGACAAGGCGCCACTGGCGCGCATCGACTACGCCGAGCTTCGCGACCCCGACAGCCTCGGGCTGGCGCCCGCCGAGCTGGCGGGGCCGGCACTGCTGGCTCTCGCAGTTCACTTTCACCCGCCGCAGGACGGCGACGGCGCCAGCGTACGCCTGATCGACAACCGGGTCTTGTACCCGTAGACAGCTCGAGGAGGAACCCCCTGTGATTCGGACCATGCTCAAGAGCAAGATTCATCGCGCCACGGTGACCGAGGCCAACGTCGAGTACGAAGGCTCGGTCACGATCGACCGCGACCTGTTGGAGGCGTCGAACATCCTGGCGTCGAACATCCTTCCGTACGAGCAAGTCGACATCTACGACTGCACGAACGGGAACCGCGTGACCACCTACACCATCGAGGGGGAACCGGGCTCGGGCGAGATCTGCGTGAACGGCGCCGCCGCCCACCTGATCAAGCCCCACGACCTGGTCATCATCTGCAGCTACGTGCAGCTGGAAGACGCCGAGGCTCGGCGCTGGAAAGCCACCCGCGTCTTCGCGGACGAGCGCAACCGCGCTCGAGAGATCGCGTAGCAGCAACAGGCGAGCACCCCGAGACCCAGCCGGGGACGCCCTGGCTCTTTGCCTTTTCCGCGCGCGATCGGGACACTCCGCAACGTGAGCCAAAAGACAAAGAGCAAGAGCGTCCCTGAAGGGCGCCAGATCATCGCCAGCAACCGGCGGGCGCGGTTCGAGTACGAGATCCTCGACACCTGGGAGGCCGGCATGGTCTTGCTGGGCCCCGAGGTGAAATCGTTGCGCGCGGGCAACGCCAATCTCTCGGACGGCTACGCCGTCACCAAGCGCGGCGAGCTCTGGCTGCTGAACGCGCACATCAGTCCCTACAAGGAGGCCGGCCGCGACAACCCGGATCCGCGGCGCGAGCGCAAGCTGCTGCTTCACCGGAGAGAAATCGAGAAGCTCAGCAGCCAGCTCAGCGAACGCGGGTTGACGCTCGTGCCCCTGAGTCTCTATTTCAAGAACGGCCGGGCCAAGGTAGAGCTCGGCCTGGCTCGCGGGAAGAAGCGCTATGACAAGCGCGAGACGATCAAGCGCCGAGAGCAGGACCGAGAGATCGCCCGCGCCACTCGAAGTCGTCGGCGCGGATGAGTGGCTATACTCGTGCCACTCGATGCTCGAAGGCTACATCCATCCCGATTTCGCCGAGGTCGGTCGCGTATTGAGCGCGCAGCTCGGGCGGCTGCGGCGCAAGGGACGCCCGGGTGGTGCCGCGGTGTGCGTCTGGCACCGCGGCGAGCCGGTCGTCGATTGCTGGGGCGGCACCCAAAACGAGGCGGGCGACGCCTGGCGCCAGGACACCCTCTCGTTCTCGTTCTCGACCACCAAGGGCGTCACCTCCACGCTGTTTCATACCCTCGCCGAGCGCGGCCAGCTCGATTACGGGACGCCCGTGCGGGAGTTCTGGCCCGAATTCAGCCAGAACGGCAAGGGAGAGATCACGGTTCGCGACGTCCTGTGCCACGAGGCCGGCCTCTACCACGTGAGCGAGATGATCGACGACGCGCACCACATGCTCGACTGGAATACGATGGTGCGTGCCCTCGAGCGAGCCCGGCCGCGGCACGCCCCCGGCGCGTCCCACGGCTACCACGCGTTCACCTACGGCTGGCTGGTGGGCGAGATCATCCAGCGCATGACGGGCAAGCCGTTCCGCGAGGTGCTCGAGGCGGAGCTCGCACAGCCGCTCGAGCTCGACGGGCTCTTCGTCGGCATGCCCGCCGATCAGATGCACCGGCGCGCCCAGCTCATCAACGCCTTCCCGGGCGATTCGCGCGCGAGGGATCGGGTGCAAAATGGCGCGCGGCGCGTCACCCGAGTGCTGCGCGGTGTAGGCCTGGGCTACGACGTCAGCGATGCGCTCTCGGCCCTGATGCCCAAGGGGATCGAGCAGCTCGATTTCAACAGCGAGGCGGCTTGCACGGCCAGCGTGCCGGCCGCGAACGGAACCTTCACGGCGCGCTCGCTGGCGAAGCTCTTCGCGGTGCTCGCGGGCGGCGGCACTCTCGGCGATGTGCGCCTCCTGTCTCCGGAGCGGCTCGAAGAAGTGCGCAGGGAGCAGAATCGTGCGGTGGGTCGCGTGGTGCCGTATCCGATGCGCTGGCGGCTCGGCTACCACCGGGTGAACACGATCCGCAGCAAGGTGCGCCGCGGCCTGGGTCATTCGGGCTTCGGCGGCTCGGGAGTCTTCGCCGACCCCGACCGCGAACTCGCCGCCGCGCTGGTGTTGAACAGCGGCACCGGCACGCCCTTCGGCGACGCGCGCATCATTCGCATCACCGACGCCAGCATCCGCTGCGCCGACAGCCGCTAGCCAGCGGCGGGGAAGGGCGGCTCTCTCTCCGGACGCTCGGTGCGTGGTAGTGTGCCTGGCGGCGGGGCGATGCTGCGCTCCACTGGGAGGTTGCCATGGCTGGAGCGGAGACGCAGAGCCGCAAGGCATTGCGCGAGCTGATCGACCTCTTGCTGGAGGTCGACGAGCGCTGGGCCGGGCCCGAGTGGCTGATCGAGAGCCCCGAGGACGTGGCCGGCGCCCACCGTGCGTTGCTGCACCTCTTGCAGGGGGGCCTCTTCGGTCACTTCGAAGACGATCCCACGCGCCCGCAATTTCGCCGCATCGTGTCGCCCACGCGCAAGTTCACGGGCGACAATCCGGATGCGATCTACTACGAGGCCCCGGTGAAGGGCTCGCTCGCCTACCGCGTGCGCGGCAACATGGCGGGCGCCGTCTACGTGTCGCTCACGGTCGAAGAGGGCGCAGGGCAGGGGAGCTTCGGCAGCGGCACCGCGGGCGACATCAGCGATGTCGACTTCGATGTGGACGGCGGCGGAAACTTCGAGGTCGTCTTTGGCGGCGTGCCGCAGGAGCGCAACTGGCTGGCGTTGCCCGAGGCTGCCCAGCGCATCACGACGCGGCACTATTTCGAGGAGCTGGAATACGCCGCGGCGGATCGCAACCGCCTCGTACCCCTCTCGATCGAGACTCTCGAGCCGACGCCGGCGCCCGCGCCCGCCGATGCTGCATCCATCACGGCGGGCATTCGGCGCGTCACGAACTTCGTGCGCTCGAGGACGCTCGAGGAGCTGCCGCCCGGGCAGCGCGAGCAGCCGGCATTTGTCGGTCGCACGCCGAACCAGTTTCCCGCGCCCGTGAAGCCCGGCGACTTCACCCAGTCTTTTGCGGATGCCGCCTATTCGCTGGCACCGTACGTGCTGGGGCCCGACGAGGCTCTGCTGGTGACGGGTCGCTGGCCGCGGTGCCGCGCCGGCTACGTCTGTCTCTGGAACCGCTGGTTGCAGACCTACGACTTCGCAAACCGTCGCGTCGGGTTGAATCGCAAGCAGACACAGCTCGAGTCAGATGGCAGCTTTCGCATGGTGCTGGCGCACCGCGACCCGGGTGAGCGCAACTGGATCGATACCGAAGGGCGCCCCTTCGGCATGGTGTTCTGGCGCTTCGTTCTGCCGGAGGGCCCGATCGAGACGCCCCAGGCCCGCGTCGTGCCTTTCGACGACCTTGCACGTACCTGAAATGCCATCGTAATTTCGCCACTGAATCATTCTCCGGCTGGCCGCGTCCCATGGCCATGACCCCGAAGCAACGGGGACAAGGACTGGAGGACGAGACGATGATGGCGAAGACGATGCTTCCGATCGCGATGCTGCTGACCTTGGTGCTCGGTGCACTGCCGGCGGCGGCCGACCGTCGCTCTCACGACAAGCGTGAGCCGAAGATCGAGAAGGTCGCCCACAAGCTCGTGAGGGCGACGAACGAACTGGTTGCCGAGGCGCAGGGCGTCCGGCGGCACCACCGCTGGCGCTACCGGCGCGCACTCCGGAGCCTGTACTCGCTCGATCGGCACGCCATGGCGTTCAGCGAGCGGGTGCAACGCGACGGCGCGACTGCGCACTCGACCCAGCGCGAGTTCCGACGCTTGGCGCGTGCCCACAGAGAGGCCGAGTCCCGGGTGGAGCGCCTGCGCCGCAGCGAGCGTCTGCAAGACGGTTGGGCCCGGGTCGACAAGCTGATGGGCAAGCTCGACACGAATGGGCCCGGGTCGACAAGCTGATGGGCAAGCTCGACACGAAGCTCGCGAGCCTCGACAGCCGGCACGGCCGCCACCGCGAGCAGGCGCGTCGGTACGATCGCTGGCGAGGGGCGTTCGCCTGGAATTTCTAGCTGGCCACGCATGCCGAGAGGGCGCTGCCCACGGCATGCCCCAGGGGATCGAGTGCGGCCGGGATGCGAATGCATCCCGGCCGTTTTTCGTCGAAGCTTCCGACCGCAAGCGGAGCATCGGAAATGGACGCTGTAGAGACGATCGCACTCAGCATGGGCGTGGGCTGGGCCGCTGGGCTGAACCTCTACGCCGCCGTCTTCATGCTGGGCCTGCTCTCGACTACCGGAAACCTGGTGTTGCCGGACGAGCTGGCGCTGGTGGGCGATCCGCTGGTGATGGGCGCCGCGGCGCTCATGTACTGCGTCGAGTTCTTCGCCGACAAGATTCCCGGCGTCGACACGGGCTGGGACGCGATCCACACCTTCGTGCGCATCCCTGCCGGTGCCGTGCTTGCCGCCGGCGCCGTCGGCGACGTGGGCGAGCCCGCGCGGCTGGCCGCCGGCCTGCTGGGCGGCACGCTGGCCGCGGGCAGCCACTTCACCAAAGCCGGTACCCGTGCGGCCGTCAACGTTTCGCCCGAGCCGGTCACGAATTGGGCCGCCTCGCTCAGCGAAGACGTGGCGGTGGTCGGTGGCCTGTGGGCTGCGCTGTATCACCCCTGGGTCTTCCTGGTGGGTCTCGTGCTCTTCGTGGCGCTGGTGGTGTGGCTGACGCCGAAGATCGTGCGCGGCGTGCGCCGTCTCTTCTCGCGGCGTCGCGACGCAGAGCTGCCGGCCGCGAGTCCAAACGGCACGCGGGACGTGATGCCCTAGCGTCCGGACCCGGGCTGCGAGGGGGTCTGTGGCCTTCTCCCGCCTCGCGGGCATCCCGCACCGGGCCGCGACCGCTGGCGGTGCCCGCCGGTGTAAGTACGCTACCGCGCATCGCGTGGCGGCCCGCAGAGCGGCTGCCGATCCAGCGCGGCCGGAGCTGATGTCCATGACCGTGAGACCGCATCCGGCCTGGTGGAGGCTGCCCCGAGAGACCCTGGTCGCGTACTTGCTGGGGACCGTGATCACGATCTCCACTTTCGTCTTCGATCTGCTGATGCCGCTGGGAGTCGCCGCGGCCGTTCCCTACTCGATCCTGGTTCTGCTGAGTCTGCGTTCTCCGGGCCTGGGGCTCGCGTGGTTTGCCGCGGTCTGGGCCAGCGTTCTCACGGTCGTGGGGATGTTCCTGTCCCCGCCGGGTGGCGAGCCGTGGACCGTGCTGGTGAACCGATTGCTGGCGCTCTTCGTCATCTGGATGACAGCAGCGCTGTGCACCGTGCAGAAGAAGAGGGCGGCGGCCATCGAACGAGACCGCGCGGCATTCGTGCACACCGAGAAGATGGCGAGCGTCGGCGAGGTGGCGGCGGGCATCGCTCACGAGCTGGGCAACCCGCTGGCCGCCCTCCAGGGTCGGGTCGAGATGCTGCAGATGAAGCTCGCCACGGATCCGCTTCGCAAAGAAGACCTGACGCGCAACGCCAGCATCATCGATGATCTCGCCAAGCGGATGACCCACATCATCCACGGAATGCGTTCGCTGTCGCGGGATGCTTCCCAGGACCCGGTCGAGGAGACCCCGATCGTCGGAGTCATCCGCGAGGCGGTCGCCTTCACCAGCTCGCGCCTCCAGCGTTTCGCGATCGAAATGCGGCTCGGGCCGCTCGACGAGGCCCTGCGGGTGCCCTGCCGCGAGGTCCAGATCGGACAAGTTCTGGTCAACCTGATCGGCAACTCCGTCGACGCCGTGCGCGTGTTGCCCGAGCGTTGGATCCGTCTCGATCTGGCGGAGATCGACGGCTTCGTCGAAATTGCGGTGACCGACAGTGGCGCCGGCATCCGCGAGGATCTGCGCGAGAAATTGATGGAACCCTTCTTCACCACCAAGGGTGTGGGGAAGGGGACGGGGCTGGGGCTCAGCATCTCGAGAACGATTGCCGAGGTTCACGGGGGAACTCTGCGTCTCGATCCCCGCTGCCCGAACACGCGTTTCGTGCTCGCGCTGCCGAGCAGCGCCGCCGACTAGCTTTCCATCCCCTCGAGGACTCTCTGGACCAGCGCGGTCAGGTCGGGCAGTGGGAAGGGCTTGTTGATGTAGGCCGTGGCCCCGGCCGCCGCCGCCTCTTCGGCGCGCTCGCGACCGCCGAATGCGCTCATCAGGATGATCGGAAGCTGAGGGGCGAGCCTGGCGAGCTCCCGGGTGAAGGCGAGCCCGCTGACCCCCTCCATGTTGATGTCGCTGATCACGAGCTTCGAGGTGGGCCGGGCCCCGTCGCGGATGTGCGTCAACGCCTCCTCGGCGGATGCAAAGGCCTGGGTCCGATGGCCCTTGAGGTCGAGCAGCTCACCCAGCAGGGTGCGGAACTCGTCGTTGTCATCGATGACGAAGATGGCAGGTTCGTCGGACATGTTTCGGCTTGGCAAGCAAACCACGTGCCACAGACTGCAGCGCGCCTCGCGGCATTCCGCCCGCTCGGGGCTGAGGCGCAACGTCCAAGGGGTGGGGCGAAAAGCCCCGAGCAGCGGGGACGCCCTTGCCTATTGCCTTTTCGCTGGCAGCACGACCGAGCCGCGCCGGCGGCCCCTGCCACGCTCGCCGGGCGGCGCCGGGTCGCAGCTCGGTGGGTTGCGTGGATCCCGGGCGGGCTTACTTTCTACTGGCTGATGGATGGGCCTTCTGCTTGGCAGCGGCCCGTCTTCAGCGAGCAGCATTCGCTGTAAAGGGGGCGACAGGCTTCGACGGGTGGTCGAAGGTGAGCGTTGCGTGTCGAGGGGGTCACCACCTCGTTAATCCAGTGGCAAATTGGTAGTGATAACTGCCGATGACAACTACGCACTCGCTGCCTAGCTGAAACTAGCGTTAGCGACACCCGTCCGTGACGTCTCCTAGCGGGTCGCGGGTGACATCAGGAGGCTGGTCCCCGGTCGCTGACAGACCGTCCCGGGGGCGAGAACCATGTCTGTCTGGGTGTGGCTTCTCCTGTCCTCGTGACTGGCCCCACCGAGATTGAGCGAGGACTACGCACGTAGACGCGCTGACTGGATGCCATGCGGACGCGGGTTCGATTCCCGCCGCCTCCACCAACTTAGCGTTAGCGTTCAGTGAAGAGTGGAATCGGGCGTAGCCCGAGCTCCCATCATTCAACTCAGCGTTAGCGATCAGTCAGATCTGGAACCGGCCGAAGGCCGAGCTCCCTTCATCGATCCCAGCGATAGCGTTCAACGGTCGGCGCTGCCGCGCCGCTGAGTGCCCAGAATCGATCAGAGCGGTAGAGTTCGATCGAACGGGGACAGGGGCCCGACTTTGCCGGAACTCCTGATCGAGATCGCGAAGCGGATCGAGAGCGAGCCCTGGAACCAACCAGGCACGGACAAGACGTGGGTGCTGAACGCCATGTCCACCCAGCTGCGATTCCAGAACGAAATCTGTCAGTCCAAGCGTGTCCGAACCCGTTAGTGGTTTTGCTCGGGCGCTCTCGGCGCTGGCCGAGGAAGGTGTCGAGCACGACCGAGTATAGACAGGGCGGGACCGGACCCGTGCAGGTCGTCTCGCTGCGGCAACCCCGCGAGTAGCCGG
>JAFDDG010000096.1 GCA_019310965.1 Deltaproteobacteria bacterium | reverse complement strand
AACAAGGCCCGCGCCTTGACCAACGACTCGAGCCATTCGGCGTCGGGGTCGGAGTCGGCCACCACACCGCCTCCTGCGTGCAGCAGCGCGCGCTCCCCTTGCACGAAGAGCGTGCGAATCACCACACAGAGGTCGGCGCCGCCGCGTGCATCCAGGTAGCCGATCGCCCCGGAGTAGAGCGCTCGGCGCACCGGCTCGAGATGATCGAGCAGCCGCATGGCAGCGATTTTCGGTGCGCCCGTCATGGAGCCCGGCGGGAACGCCGCCGCGATGCAATCGAAGACGTCGCGGTCGCTGCGCAGCCGACCCGTCACACTGGAAACCAGCTGGAAGACGCTGGCGTACTCCTCGATCTCCATCAACTCCGGCACGCTCACGCTGCCGGTGGCGCAGACGCGCCCGAGATCGTTGCGCACCAGGTCGACGATCATCAGGTTCTCGGCGCGATCCTTCTCCGACGCGGCGAGCTCCGCCTTGAGCGCCGCATCTTCCGCTGCGTGTCGCCCACGCGGACGCGTCCCCTTGATGGGACGGCTCTCGACGCGGCCATCGATCTCGACCTTCAGGAAGCGCTCGGGTGAGCTCCCGACCACGGCGACTTCGGGCAACTCCACAAAGCAGGCAAACGGCGCAGGATTGATCCGGCGCAACGTCCGGTAGAGCTCCCACGAGTCACCGAGAAAGCGCCGCTCCATGCGCTGGGTGAGGTTGGCCTGGTACACGTTGCCGGCCTCGATCTCCCCCTTGATTTGACTCACGGCCTTGGCGTAGCCGTTCGCATCGAATGGTTGCGGCGCAGCAACACCCGAGAGCTTCGCACCGCGCATGCGACGCGGCGCCGCCGGGGCGACGGGCTCGAGCCACGCGCCTGTCGCCTCGAGACTTTCTGCTGCGGAGCAGCGTGCCTGGCTCTCACTGCTGCCGAAGCCGAGCGCGCAGGCGAAGGCTCGCCGCGCGACGTGGTCCCAGGCGATCAGCCGATCGACCAGCAGCAGCGTCGCGTCCGGAAGCGCCAGGTCGTCGATGCCACGCAGCTCGACCGGCTCGAGCCCGGCGGCGAGCTCGTAACCCAGCAGCGCCAACGCCCCGCCGACGAAGGGCACCGGCGGCGCCGACGCATCCGCCGGCAGACGCGGGAGCCAGCGGCGCGACAGCGCCATCAGATCTTCCCCGACCCGCGTGCAGCCAGGGGCCGGACCGCCCGCAACGCTCCGCCGGACGTCGAGCTCCAGGACCCCATCGTTCGCGCGCAACAACGCCCACGGGCTCGCGCCGGCGAACGAGTAGCGGCCGAGCCGCTCGCCCCGCAGCGCGCTGTCGAGCAACCACGGACACGGCTCCCTGCGCAACGCTGGGAACACAGCGAGGGCCTCGAGTCCTCCAGAGAGTTCGCGCCAGGCCAGCGCCACGTGTGCGGAAGGTTCGACCAATTGAACGCTCCTCGACCAAACCTACCAGAGCGCCGCCGGCCCGCATCGGTGGTATCCTCGGTTCATGCGACGCGTATGCTTCTTTCACGCCGGCTGTCCGGATGGCTTCGGCGCGGCGTGGTCCGTCTGGCGGGCCTGGGGCGACGATGCGCGCTACGTCCCGCGCGGGCACGACGACGAGCTACGAATCTCGCTGTGCGAGGACGCACTGGTCGTCTTCGTCGATATCGCACCGCCAAACGAGGCGCTGCTGCCCCTGGCGGAGGTGGCGGACCGCATCGTGGTGCTCGATCACCACGTGAGCGCCCAGACGCGCTTCGAGGCCGACCTGGCCGGCAAACCAGCGCTGGCCGGCGGAGACCACCACATCCACTTCGACCTCGATCACTCGGGTGCCGTGCTCACCTGGCAATACTTCCACCCCGGCGAGCCTCCGCCTCCCATTCTCCAGTACGTCGAAGACCAGGATCTGTGGAACTGGAAGCTGCCGCGCACCGAAGAGGTGAATGCGGCCCTCGGCTCCTACAGCCGCGACTTCGAGACATGGAGCAATCTGGCAGTGCGACCCGTCGAGGAGCTCGCCGACGAGGGCGTACCGATCCTGCGCACCCAGCTGCGCGAGGTGGAGCGGATGCTCCACGACGCGCACCCCATCGCCATCGGAACGGAACGCATCGAGGGCGTCAACGCAACCTATCAGCGCGCGCCCATCGGCCACGAGCTCGCAAAGCGGGCAACCTACGGCAAGCCCTGGGGCATCGTCTACCGCATCTGCGCCGACCGGATCAACGCCACCATCTACTCGATCGGCGACCTCGACGCCGCCGCCATCGCCGAGCGCTACGGCGGAGGCGGCCACCGCAACGCCGCCGGCTTCAGCGTTCCGCTGCGCACCTGGCTGGACGACTTCAGCGTCTAGACCGTCCCCGCGGTGCTCGCGCTACTGCGGCCTCTGCTCCGCCCACTGCGCCGGGGTGAGGGTCTGCATGGACAGCGCGTGGATGTCGTTGCCCATCTCCTCCGCGAGCACGGCGTAGACGAGCCGCTGGCGCTCGACCAGCAGCTTTCCCTCGAAGCGCTCGGACACCACCACCGCGCGAAAATGGCCACCGCCATCCCGCACGCCCGAGTGGCCGACGTGGTGGTGACTCTCGTCGACCACGAGCACGTAGGACGCGGCGAAGCTCTCGCGCAGTTTTTCTTCGATGCGCACGCGGCGATCCACTCGCGTCAATCCTTGGGCAGGCCGAGCACCCGCTCGGCGATGATGTTCTTCTGGATGTTCGGCGTCCCACCGCCGATCACGAGCTCGGGCCAGTTGAGGGACACATGCTGCCAGTGGCCGTCCTCCGGGCACGCCTCATCGCCCTTGCCGAGCACCGAGAGCGAGCCCTCGATCTCGAGCGCCAGCTCACCAAATTCGATCTCGAGCTGTGCGCGCAAGAGCTTGTTGATCGAAGTCTCCGCACCGAGAGGCTCGCCCTTCAGCTGCTTGGTGAGGAAGCGCATTCCGTTCAAGCGCATGGCCTCGATGCGCATATCAGCCTGGGCGATGCGCCGGCGCAGGTGCGGATCCTCTTCCGCCGGCCGCCCGCCGCGCTGACATGTCTTCGCCAGCTCGCGAATGCGGGCCAGCGTTCGGGTCAGGCCATAGACCTCCGAGATGCTCGAGCGCTCGTGGGCCAACGCCGAGACCGTGACCCTCCAGCCCTGCCCTTCTTCGCCGAGCCGATTCTCGACGGGCACGCGCACGTCGTCGAAGAAGACCTCGGCAAAGATGGCGTTGCCGGCCATGTTCTTGATGGGGCGCACAGTGATCCCCGGCGTATCCACCTCCACCAGCAGGCAAGTGATGCCGTCGTGCTTCACCTCCACGTCGGTCTCGGTTCGTACGAGCAAGATCATCCACTTCGCCCACATGGCGAGAGACGTCCAGATCTTCTGGCCGTTCACGACGTACTCATCGCCCTGCAGCTCGCAGCGGCACTTGAGCGAAGCCAGGTCGCTGCCTGAATCGGGCTCCGAGTAGCCGGTGCACCACTGGTACTTGCTGTCGAGGATGTCGGGAATGAACCTCTGCTTCTGCTCCTCGGTGCCGTACTCGATGATGCCCGGGCCCACCCAGGCGAGCCCCATGAAGCAGGAGCCCAGCGATGGCGCGTTGCGCTTTGCCATCTCCTCCTTGAGGATCACCTGCTGCATCACGGAGCCGCCGCCTCCGCCAACTTCCTCCGGCCAGGAAAAACCAACCCAGCGTCTCTCGCGCACCTTGCGCTGGAACTCGGCCACGGCTGCGAAGTCGCGCTCGTCCTTGGGCGGCAGGTTCTCGTCGAGAAAGGCGCGCACTTCGTCGCGAAACGACTCTTCTTCGGGGGAGAGGTTGAAGTCCACGTCGGTTGCTCCTAGACGGCGCTGGCCGCGGCGGCGGCAAGACGGACGATGCGCTCGAAATGCCAGTCGGCATCGCCGAAAGCGGGACGCCCCCACTTGGCGCGCTTGAGGTACAGGTGCGCGTCGTACTCCCAAGTGAATCCGATGCCGCCGTGCAGCTGCACCACGTCGATGCCGAGTTTCGGGAAACGCTCGCTGGCCAGTGCCTTGGCCCGCGATACGGCGAGCGCCGCCTCACTCGGATTCTCGTCGAGGAGCCAGGCCGCGTAGTAACAGAGCGACCGGGTGGATTCGATATCGACGTACATCTCGGCAAGTGGATGTTTGACGCTCTGAAAACGTCCGATGGGCGAATCGAACTGGACCCGCTCTTTGGCGTAGTTCACCGTGAGAGCGAGCGCGGCTTCCGCCGCGCCCACCAACTCAGCGGTGACGGCGGTGGCACCGCAATCGATCAGCCGCTGCAGGAGCTCGCCGCCGCTTCCGGGCGGGCCGAGCACATCGGCACCAGACACTTCGACAGCGTCGAAGCGCACGCGGCCCATCGGCTTCGTGAGATCGACACTGATGTGCGGCTCGACGCCGAGCCCCGGCGCGTCCCGCGGCACCACGGCCAGGCTGAGCGCATCGGAGGCTTCGCTCGCCCGGAAAGCCACCACGAAGAGATCGGCCGCCGACGCATCCGCCACCAGCAACTTCTCGCCGGTCAGACGAAAGCCGACGTCGGTGGTGACGCCGGCAAGCGATGTCTGCGCTGGGTCGATGCCGTCGCCCTCCTGGAAGGCGAGGGTGCCGATGCGAGTTCCGGCGGCGAGGTCCGGCAACCAGCGCGACTGCTGTTCCGAATCGCCGCCGAGCGCAATCGCGGCCCCCGCCAGCACGCTGGAGATCAGCGGCGAGGGAAGGAGGCTGCGCCCGGCTTCCTCGAGCACGACCACCAGATCGACCCAGCCCAGGCCGGCCCCGCCGTGCTTTTCGGGCAGCAGCAATCCCACCCAACCGAGCTCGGCCATGCGGCCCCACAGCTGCCTCGAGAAGCCCTCGGGCGTCTCGGCCACTTTGCGTACTTCGTCGAGAGGGCAGTTCCGATCGAGGAACTTGCGCACCTCGGCGCGCAGCAGCTCCTGCTCTTCAGTAAAGCCGAAATTCATCCTGACTCCGTCGCGGAAGGACGCACAACTCTAGGCTGTGGCCGCGAGTGCGGCCACAGCCACACCGTCGTGCGCGCCACGGTGCGAGCGGCGCCGAGGGCCAACACATGGCCCTCGGCATCCTCTGCAACGATGCCATCGGGAGCGGGGCGGACCGAAGGGCCCGCCCCGGGACTGCTGGAGGGAAGACGAGGCGCGCTAGGCGCTGGTGACCGGAATCGCTCGCGTCGACGGCTGTGCCGCCAGCCGCTTCGGGAGCGTGATGGTGATGACGCCGTTCTTGGAAGTGGCGCTCACCGCGTCGGCATCGACCTCCGTCGGCAACGCCAGCCGGCGCTCGAAGCTCCCGGCGATGGTCTCGACGTGCTTGTAGCCCGCCTTCTCATCGCTGTGCTCCGCGCGCTTCTCGCCGCGAACCGTGAGCACGTCCTCTTCGAGCAGGATCTCGACATCCTTGACCTCGAGCCCAGGCAACTCGGCAGTGACGACGTACTCTGCGTCGGTCTCCTTCACGTCGAGTCGCGGCGTGAAACCGGCCGGCGCACTCGGCGCGGCATCGAAGCCGCCCCAGAAATCTTCGAAAAGCCGGTCGACCGGAAACCCGCCCCGCAAGGCCGGGGTCAGACTGCGACGCGTCCTACGGGGGATGATCAGCGAAGTCATGTCTCTTCTCCTCTCGGGGCCGTTTGCTGGGATGGCCCTGCTGATGACGATATGTCTAAGCACCTGTCCAGCCTGTCAACCCGGCTGAAATGGCGCCTGCGCCCCATGGCGGCGCGCGGTGCGCCTCCTTCCGAAGAGCCCGCCGAGTTGCAATGCCATCCAGCTTGGCCACGCGTCGCGCTGCGACGAACGGCCTTGTATGCTGTGCAACCGCGGAGGGGGATCGGCCCTTCCCGCTGGGGAGAACCGCCGATGTCGGATGCATCCGAGCTGCGCCTGATCGACCCCAAATGCTACGCCGAGCAAGGCTACCCCCACGAGATCTGGGCCGAGCTGCGGCGAGAGACGCCGGTGCACTTCTTCGAGCCGCCCGGCTGGCCATCGTTCTGGGCCATCACGAAGCACGCGGACATCGTCGAGATCTCGAAGCAGCCCGACATCTTCCTGAATGCCCCGGGAATGACACTGGTGCGCAAGAGAGACGAGGACGGAGAGGCCGCAGCCCAGCGCCAACAGATCAAGACCGTCATCAACATGGATCCGCCCGAGCACCGGAAGTACCGCACGGTGGCCAGCCCCTATTTCTCGCCGCGGGCGATGGGTCGGCTCGATACCCAGGTGGCGCAGACGGCTCGGCAACTCGTCGACGGTCTCGGCCGGGAGGGCGAGTGCGACTTCATCACCGAGATCGCATCGCTGCACCCGCTCAAGGTCATCGCACGCATCCTGGGCGTGCCCGAAGCGGACGAGCCGTTCATTCTGAAGCTCACCAACGAGCTCTTCGGCAGCGAGGACCCGGAATTTCAGCGCAGCGAAGACCGCGAGACGGGCATGCGGGAGATGTTCGCGGAGTTCTGGGACTACTTCTCGAAGATCATGGAGCAGCGGCGCCGCGAGCCGCGCGACGATCTGGCGAGCGTGTTCGCAAATGCGCGCATCGACGGCGAGCCCATGGGGGCGCTCGAGACGATGGGCTACTGCCTCATCGCCTTCACGGCCGGGCACGAGACGACGCGCGGGGCCATCGGCGGCGGCTTCCTCGCGATGCTGGAGAACCCGGCGGTGCGCCGGCGTTGGGCCCGGGATCCCGATCTCACGCCGCGCGCCGTGGATGAGATCATCCGCTACGTGACGCCGGTGAACCACATGGTGCGCACCGCCAATCGGGATTACGAGCTTCGCGGGCAACACATCCGACGCGGCGATCGGCTCGTACTCTTCTACGCATCGGCCAACCGCGACGAGGAGATTTTCGACGCTCCCGGCGAAATCCGCCTCGACCGCTATCCTAACCGCCACCTGGCCTTTGGCGTGGGCGAGCACTTCTGCATGGGCGCCCATCTGGCACGCAAGACGAGCGGCACCCTATTTCATGAGCTGGTGACCCGACTCGAATCGGTGGAGCTCATCGGAACGCCCACGCGCACGGCGTCGAATCTGGTGCCGGGCTTGAAGCACCTGCCGATCCGCTATCGGCTCACAGCGAGCGCCTGACGCCCAGGGCTCCCCGCTCGGTGCCACGCAGAGAAAGGACATCGCATGTCGAATACGGCGCTCGCTGCAGACGACCTGTTTCCGTTCGCGGAGGCGAGGCGCATCGCCCAAGATCTGATGGAACCCTCACCCGCCATCTACTGGGCCGACTACCTCGCGTCCGCAACGTTGGGCTGGGTCGCCCTGTTCCTCGCCGTGAAGCTGCCGCTGTTGTCCGTATGGCAGATTGCAGCCCAGATCGTTGCCGCCCTGGCGCTCTACCGCTCCGTCCTCTTCATCCACGAACTCGTGCACCGCAAACAGGGGACGTTCAAGGCGTTCCGCGCGGTGTGGAACCTCACATGCGGCTTTCCGCTGATGGTGCCTTCCTTCGTCTACACGCGCGTCCACCGCGACCACCACGCGGCGAAGATCTACGGAACCGAAGGCGACGGCGAGTACGTGCCCTTCGGGGCGCGCCCACCGCTGGGGATCGTGCTCTACGTGCTGCAGATCCTCATCCTGCCCGCCCTCCTTCCGCTGCGCTTCGTCCTGGTGACGCCCCTCTCCCTGCTGAGCCCGAAGCTCAGACGGCTCGCCTGGGAGCGCATCTCCTCGCTGACGATCGACTACGACTACCGGAGACCCCCGCCGGACGCGCGCGACGGAAAAGTCTGGCCATTAGAGGAAGCGTGCACCTGCCTGTTCGGGATCACCTTCGCCACTCTTCTCCTGACCGGTGTGTGGTCTACTCGCGTCCTGCTCACCTGGTACGTCGCCGTGCTCATGGTCTTCCTGCTGAACTCGTTGCGGACGCTGGCCGCGCACGCCTATCGAAACATCGGCGATCGATTGATGAGCCTCGACGAGCAGTTTCTCGACTCCGTCGACGTGCCGGGGAACCCGCTCTGGACGCCGCTCTGGGCACCGGTGGGCCTGCGCTTCCACGCCACTCACCATCTCTTTCCCGGCATGCCGTACCACGCTCTCGGCGAAGCCAACCGGCGACTGCAGAGCCAGCTGTCGGACAACAGCCTGTATCAGAGCAGCTCCCGCTCGAGCCTGAGGGACGCCCTGCGCAGGCTGTGGGCCGACGCAAGCGCTTCCGCCTAGCCGGCATCCCGCCACGGGCTGCCAGGCTCGCGCCGCGGAAGGCAAAAGGGGGAGACCCGCCCCAACTCGATGCACACAGGCCTCGCGTCGCGCGGCCCACGTCCCCGATCGGTCCGGCGGGAAGCTTGCGTTGACCCCGGGGGACACGGTACACCCAGGGGCACTTCGGCAAGGCGTCCGGAAACGCTAGAATCGACTGCCGAATCGGCTTCCGGTCGCCGCAGCAAGCACCGCCGGCCGATGTCCACAACCGCATCGCGATGACTGCATCGCTCGCCGGGAAGCGCCTCGCGTTTCCGGCGATAACTTGAATGGGAGCACCTGCACGGATGGCGGCCACCAGCGAACCCAAGACAGTCGCGGAGAACTACTTCGCGTGCATGCGAGCCAGCGACATTTCGGTGGTCGATCTCTTCCATGAGGACGCGGAGCTTCGCGGCCTCGGCTTCCGCAAGCAGGGCAAGGAGCAGATCCGGGAGTTCTATACCGGAGTCATCGCCGGGGCCCGCCCCTCGCCGAGCCCCGCCAGCCCCATCCTCGCGGAAGGAGACCACGTGTTTGCGGAGGTCTACATCGCGCTGGCCGAAGCCCCGAGTGTGCACGCCATCGACGTGTTCCACGTCGAGGCCGGGCGCATCCGCTCGCTGACCTACTTCACCGCCGACTACCCCTCGGAGTAAGGACACCCCCGTGGCGAATGCGAATGAGATGATCCCGTATGACGAACTCGGCGGCGAGCCCGGCGTGCGCAAGCTGGTCAACCGCTTCTACGACCTGATGGACGAGCTGCCGGAGGTAGCGACGATCCGAGCCATGCACCTGGCCGACCTCTCCAAGATGCGCGAGCGGCTCAGCCTCTTCCTCTGCGGCTGGCTCGGCGGCCCGCCGCTGCACCTCGAGCGCTACGGCCCGAGCTGCATGAACACCGCCCACGCCCCGTTCCCGATCGATCAGGCCGCAGCAGACCAGTGGATGGTCTGCATGCGCCAGGTGCTGCAGGAGACCGAGATCGACGACGAGGTGCGCGACGCGCTGGTGGAAGCGTTTACGCGCATGGCCGACGCGCTGCGCAACTGCGACGATTGACGAGCAGAGCGGCGTCGCAGCGGGGAGCTGCTGACACCGGCACCCGGCAATCACACCGCATACCCAAGTCACGCGGCGCGTTGGACCCCGGGTCAGACGACCCCCGCCGCGGCGAGCCGTGCCAGCTCGTCGGCGCCGACGCCGATCTCGCCGAACACCTCGGCGTTGTGAGCGCCGAGCTCCGGCGCGAGCGCGCGCTCGCGTGGCTCCGCACCGGAGAATTTCAGCGGGTTGCCGTGGAAGACCACCTCGCCGAGCTCCGGGTGGGGGTGGCGCTCGATCATCCCACGCGCCACGAGCTGCGGATCGTTCACCAGCTCGTGCGGAGACTCGACCCTGGCACAGGGTAGATCTGCTCCCTCGGGTCCCAGCGCCGCGAGCACCGCCTCGCAGCTGCGCTCGCGGATCCACTCCGCCACGAAGGCATTCACCGCCTCGCGTCGCTGAGAGCGGCCGCGGTGGCTGCGGTAGTCCGGATCCGCCGCCAGCTCGGGCCGACCGATCGCGGCGCAGAGCGCGCGGAAGAGCTTGTTGCTCGCGGTCCCGACGGCGATCCAGCCATCCCGCGCGGCGTAGCAGCCGTAGGGCGCCGCAAACGGGTGCTGGTTGCCGACGCGCTCGCTGGTGGCGCCGATCCCCTGGTGGATCGTCATCGCCGAATCCGTGATGGCAAAAATGGCGTCCTGGTTCGAGAGGTCGAGGGCCCGCGCACGCCCGCACCGTTCGCGATCGAGCAGCGCTGCGGCGATGCCGAACGCGAGGTAGAGGCCGCCGACGAAGTCACCAAGCGCCCCGCCGCCGCGCATCGGCGGGCCGTCGGGGGCGCCGGTCATCGCCATCAGGCCACCGCCCGCCTGCGCGACGATGTCGTAGGAGGCCCGCCCGGCGCACGGACCGCTGTGGCCGAAGCCCGAGAGCGACGCCATCACGCAGCGCGGGTTGCGCGCCTGAATCGCGTCGACGCCGAGGCCGACGCCGTCGAGAAACCCCGAGCGGAAGTTCTCCACCACGACGTCTGCGTGCTCGACCAGACGCAGGAAGAGCTCGCGACCTGCATCGCTGCGCACGTCCAGCGTGATGGAGCGCTTGCCGCGGTTGGTGTTCTGGAAGGCGAGCGAGGTCTGCCCGAGCGGCGACGGTCCATGGCGGTAGTCATCGCCGGTGCGCGGGCGCTCCACCTTGATGACGTCGGCACCCAGGTCGGCGAGCGCGGCGGTGGCGAAGGGGCCCGCCACCACACGGGTGAGGTCCAGAATCCTCACCCCTGCCAGCAGACGCCCCGACACCGGTGCTTCGGCTAGAGCCGGATGACGGCGGCGATCGCCAGCAGGCTCCCCAGCGCCGCGACACCGTAGAGAAGCGGCGCGACGACGGCATCGCGCCCGGCGCCACCAGAATCGATGGAAACGTGTCGCATGTGGTGCGCGCCCTTCCAGAGCGGCAGCGCACACAGCGCGGCCAGAACCAGACGCCCGACGAGGCTCGAGCCGAGCTCGTGGGCGCGCTGGAAGGCGAGCCCGTCGTCTGAGATCAACCCGAGCGGCACGCCGAGATTCACCACCAGGATCCAACCCGTCAGCAGGATGGTGCCCAGCAGGATGCCCTGACCGAATAGCAGCCAGATGAGCGGCTCGATCTTGAGGAGCAGATGCTTCATCAGAAGAGTCCTCCGGCGAGGATCGCGCCGAATACGACGGTGGCACCGACCCAGACCGCGTAGAGCGTTCCGTGGATCAGCGACTGCGGAGGCGGCTTCGCCGGCCCGATGCGCGGCGGCTGCGCCTTCGGAAAGAGGCGGAAGAAGCGCACGCCCACGAATACGACGCTCGCCAGCGCCAGCACGTGAAATGCGATGTAGACGGGGTGCTCGTAGCGCAGGAGCTGCTCCTGCCAGGCGGCGGCACCGTCACCCAAGGCCCAGACCGCCTCGATCACCAGGAAGCCGAGCAGCAGGTAGATGAGCCCGGTCCAGCCGAAGGCGGTGTAGGCGAGGTAGCGCCCACCCATCGGGAACTGCGGCGGCCGCTGGGGCGGCGCAGTGCGGGTCTTGCCCGGCCGCGTGGGCGCCATGGCGTGGGGATGCGCGTCGGCCATGCCTACTCCTTGCCTCCGCGGGGCAGCACCAGGCCCGCGGCCCAGTCGATGACCGCGTTGAACTTCGCCTGGTTCACGGCAGCGGCGGGATCGACGTGCTTCGGACACACCTCGCTGCACTCGTTGGCATACGAGCAGGCGAAGACCGTGCCCTCGCCGCGGAAGATCTCATTGCGCTCTGCTGCGCCTTCGTCCCGAGAGTCGACGCTGTAGCGATGGCCCAGGGCAATGGCCGCGGGCCCGAGGAACTCGGGCTCGTTGGCCACCACCGGGCAGGCCGCATAACACAGCATGCAGTTGATGCACATGCTGAACTGCTTGAATTCTTCGAGCTCTGCCTGGCTCTGGCGCATCGGCCCCTCTTCCACGGCCTTTTCCTTGGCGCGGATGATCCAGGGCTTCACGCTCTTGAGCTTCTCCATGAAGCCATCGAGCTCGACCACAAGGTCGCGCACGACCGGGAAGTTTGCGAGCGGCGTCACCTCGACCGTATCCGGCAGGTCGCTCACCGCCTTCTTGCAGGTGAGCGTCGGCTGACCGTTCACATTCATGCCGCAGCTGCCGCAGACGGACATCCGGCACGACCAGCGGTGAGCCAGCGAGCCGTCGATCTCGTCCTTGATGTGGTTCAGCGCGTCGAGGACCTTCCAGTCCGGATGGCACGGGACTTCGTAGCTCTCGGTGCGCGGTGCTTCATCCTTGTCGGGGTCGAAGCGTGTGACCACGAATTTCTTGACTAGCGTTTCAGCCATCAGTACTTGCGCTCCTCAGGCTCCCAGCGCCCGAGCGTCACGTCCTTCTTGTCGAGGCGCGGTCCGGCGGGATCGAAGTGGCAGAGGGTGTGGTAGAGGAAGTTGACGTCGTCGCGGGCCGTGGCATCTCTGCGAGTGTGCGCACCGCGCGATTCGTTGCGCGAGGCGGCGGAGTTGGAGACGGCTCTCGCGCAGTCGAGCATGTTCTCGAGCTCTAGCGCAGCAACGATCTCGGTGTTGAAGACCTTGCTCGAATCTTCGAGGCTGAGGTTCGCATAGCGGCCCTCGAGTTCCGCGATGTCGCGCACCGTCTGCTGCATCGTCGCCTCTTCGCGATACACGCCGCAGCCGGACTCCATGGCCTTCTGCATGTCGCCACGGATGCCGGCAAGCGTCTCACCGCCGCCCTGCTTGCCGCGCAGAGCGTCGATGCGCCCCTGCTCCGCTTCGCCCACCTTCGCCAGCGCAGCGTCGTCGCCGGCGCTGGCGCCCTTGGCAAAGTTCACGGCAGAGAGGCCGGAGCGCGCACCGAACACCAGGCACTCGGTGAGCGAATTCGAGCCCAGCCGGTTGGCACCGTTCAGCGACACACAGGCCGTCTCACCGGCGGCGAAGAGGCCCGACACTCCGTTGGCCTTGCCGTCGATGTCGACATCGACGCCGCCCATCATGTAGTGCACAACGGGCCGGATCGGAATCGGCTCGTACACCGGGTCGACCCCCGCATAGATCTTGCACAGCTCGCGCACCATCGGGAGCCGTGAGTCGATCTTCTCCTCGCCCAGGTGGGTGAGGTCGAGAAGCGCGTACTGCCCGTATTGGCTGTCGATGCCCCGGCCGGCCTCGATCTCCTGCACGATGGCGCGGGAGATCATGTCCCGCGGCCCGAGCTCCGCCTTCTTGCCGACGCCGTAGTCGCGGGTCACCAGGAAGCGCTCACCATCCTTGTTCTTGACGTGGCCGCCCTCGCCCCGGGTGGCCTCGGTGATCAGGATGCCGGTTCCCGGCAGCCCGGTCGGGTGGTACTGCACGAACTCCATGTCCTTGAGCGGCACGCCGGACCGGTAGGCCAGCGCCATGCCGTCGCCGGTCTTGATATTGCCGTTCGTCGTAAACGGGAAGATCTTGCCGGCGCCGCCGGTGCAGAGCACCACCGCGCGGCCGAGAATGCAGCGCACCACCCCCTCGCGAATGTCGAGCGCGGTCACGCCGCGCACCTGGCCGCCGTCGACGATCAGCTTCGTCACGAATTGCTCGTCGTAACGAACGATGCGGTCGAAACGCAGCGAGTGCTGGAAGAGCGAATGCAGCATGTGAAAGCCGACTTTGTCGGCGGCGTACCAGGTGCGCTTGGTCGACATGCCGCCGAAGGCGCGGGTCGCGACGCTGCCATCCTCGTTCCGGCTCCAGGGGCAGCCCCAGTGCTCGAGGCGCGTCAGCTCCTTCGGCGCGTGCTCGACGAAGTACTGGATGACGTCCTGGTCACCGAGAAAGTCGGAGCCCTTCACGGTGTCGAATCCGTGCATCTCGAGGGAGTCGTCTTCACGGGCGACCCCCGCGGCGCCGCCCTCGGCGGAGACCGTATGGCTCCGCATCGGATAGACCTTGGAGACGAGTGCAACGCTGATGTCGGGATCGGCTTCGACCGCGGCGATGGCAGCCCGCAAGCCGGCAGCGCCTCCGCCGACGATCACGATGTCGTGCCGGTGTGTTTCCACCACTCTGGCGGCCCTTTCGGATCGGTTGTCTGGGGAGCAAGTAGGTGTAACGAATCCACGCCCGACGGGCTAGCCAGGCCGAGACAGCTCCTTGGCCTTGCCCAGGCTCGATGCGGAGCCGCTATCGTACTCGAGCGCCGGCGCCCCTCGTCGCTGCAACGAAGCTGCGAAGTGCCCGCGCCGGGCGCCTCTGACCCACGCGCCACCGGCTTCGCATCGGCCACATTCTTCCGTGGGATCCGGCAAAAGGGCAACAGAGACGTTCTTGCCTCTTGCCCATTCAAACCGCGAGCACTCACGAGGCCTCGCCTGGACTCATGCTCCAGGTGAAGCACCCGCCCCGGGTCGGCGTGAACCTCCGTCCTCGCTCTGCGCCGGCGAGGCCATTCTGCTCGCGGCAGAGCCCCCATTGACGCGGCACGCCTCTCCTGCACCCGCCATCGCAGCGCTCCCCGCGCTCCGGCCGCCAACACAGGTGACCCGTTGAAATCGACCCCCCTCGGGGTCTCTCAGCCTATTTGTCACAATTGCTACTTATCATACGTGGCGGAAACGCAGCTTGAACGCCCTATCTCCGCCTGAATCACTGCCGCTTCTCGTCCGCACTACCTCCGGCCCCGCCGGCACATCCCGCCTACGGACACTCGCTCGGGATCACGAAATCCGATCCGAAGATCGGTTCCCCTGCGAAGGTTTGCCCGGTGAGCATCACCGATGTGTCTCCGCACTCGATACCGGTCTGGTGGGTGAGGAACTTGACGCGCAGATCAGCGTCGCCGTCTCCGTCGACGTCACGGACCCGCGCCTCGCCGAAGATGACCGCCTGGCGAGGGCCTAGCTTCAGCGACATCGGGTCGATCAGGGCGGGCGCGTCGAAGAACTCGCCCTCGGACAGGATCGCGAGGCTGAATCGTCTGAACCTCCCGACGTTCAGGTCTAGCCGGTTTTCGGCATCGCGCGTCAGGAGGTCGACGGCAACCGATCCGCCAGCGAAGAACACCAGGGCGCGCACTGTGGCGATGTCGGTGTCCCCGTTGGCGTCGATCACCTGGTACTCGAAGCTGTCCTCGCCGAGGAAGCCGGGCGTCGGGAAGTAGCCAATCGTGTCGGCGCCTTGAAGGCTCGCAACTCCATATGTGGGCGGGGAGACGATTTCGATCACGGCGGGAGCGTTCCCGAGAAAGTCGTTGGCGGTGACGTCGATGAACTTCGGCATCGACGGAATCGTCGTGGCGAGATCGTCCGTCGCATCGGGTTGGAGGTCTTCGAGTACTTCGACGACGACGCGGGCGGTGTCCAGATCCACGCTCGCCGGGCCCCACCCGCCGCTCAGGCCGGCGTCCTCGACCGTGTAGTCGAACTCCTCGAAGCCGGAGAAGCCGGGGTCCGGCGTGTAGAGCACTTCTATGCCGTCGGAGGTCGCCACACCACCGCGATCCGGGGACAGGTCACCGGGGAGAGCGACGATGCTGATAGGACCATCGTCGTCACATTCATCGTTACTCAGCACGCTGAGGCTCGTGGTGCTGCCGTCGTTGATGACGATGAATTCGTCGGCGATCGCGTCGACCGCGACACAGGGCGGGATCGGCGGGCCTTCTGGAAACTCGAGAGAAAATACGACGGGTGCCGTGACGAAAGGGGTCG